>NZ_DKHR01000012.1:5144-17810 GCF_002453835.1 Psychrobacter sp. UBA6739 | reverse complement strand
ACCTTGGATAGCGCTGTAGTGAGCGAATACGTCTTGTCCGCCATTGTCTTGAGCGATAAAACCAAAACCTTTAGCTTCATTAAACCACTTTACAGTGCCTTCAACTTTATCTGACATAAATTTTCCTAACTCTTTAACTGTTGGCGAGACGTGTGTCATCACCGATTAATTGATATATACCCAAACTATTTTCTGCTAAATGCAACAGTCAATACGATCAAAATATCGTTAGATAGCTTGAAATTACGACCTAAAATCTTTTGAGTACAGGCTGATTATAGCAGCTTTTTATAATCGCAACAGGTTAAATTGATGATTTTTGTAAACAACGACAAGCCGTTTTTAAAAGTCACGAAAGCCAATTAAATACTATCTAATACATTGATAAGAAAGATGTTTTATATTATTTACTATCTATCATTCTAACGTAAAGGTGTCATTTAAGTTGATGACAGCATTATCTCAAATAATAAATAGGTGATAAGTCAGCATATGCTTTATTGAGATATCGGTAACCACGGTGAACTTAATACTAACAAACAAAGCGCAAAAAATATCAGCGAAAATGACTGACTATAGGCGATGTATTTAGCAGGTATCACCAAGTCTTTAGGAGAATCAGGAATACCTTTACGCTTTAGTAAACGCGTCCCGTATATCCATCCAAAGGTAGTATAGATGCCATAAGCAGCAGGTACCGTAATGGCTAGTGGCGTCAAGTCAATCACATATAATATGACAACGGAAATAAAGAACCACAAAGTATCCAAGAGTGAGCTGATTTGAAAAAACTTAGACTTAGGCAATTTGCCATCGGTTTTTTTGAGCATCTCCCCTTCTATCCATATTAAAACAGCTACCACAGCGCTAAGAGTAATATATACGAATTGCGGCGTTAGCCAGTCTGGATAAGATATTTGCACAACACACAACCTATAATCTATAAAAAATAAGAACGCGCAACTCAATCGTCTTGATAATTAATCAGCAATTGGTTGCACTAAGAATATTCAAAAATCAATGAAGGCTAGATATATGAGGCATCGATTGGTCGTTTTCAACCAACACCAAAGCGATTGTGGTTAAAATTTCATTAAAGTAGTGCAAACTAAAAAAGCCCACACTATTAAGTAATAGCATGGGCTCTTAGTTCTATATCAACGATTAATCTCTTAATAGCCTAATACTAAATTAGTTTTTTTCTTTATCGATGATTTTATTACCACCGATCCAAGGCATCATGCCACGTAGCTTAGCGCCAGTGATTTCGATTTGATGCTCTGCATTGTTACGACGACGAGCCGTCATTGATGGATAGTTGGTTGCGCCTTCAGAGATAAACATCTTCGCGTACTCACCAGACTGAATGCGTTTTAGGGCATTACGCATGGCTTCACGTGATTGCTCATTGATGACTTCAGGACCAGTTACGTATTCGCCATATTCAGCATTGTTACTGATTGAATAGTTCATATCAGCGATACCGCCTTCATACATGAGGTCTACGATAAGCTTAAGCTCATGCAAGCACTCAAAGTAAGCCATTTCTGGTGCATAGCCTGCTTCTGTTAGTGTCTCAAAGCCCATTTTAACCAGCTCTACTGCGCCGCCACAAAGTACTGCTTGCTCACCGAATAGATCAGTTTCAGTTTCATCTTTAAAGGTTGTTTCGATGATACCTGAACGACCACCACCAACGCCAGCAGCATATGACAATGCCAATTGTTTGGCTTGACCTGAAGCATCTTGGTAGATAGCGATAAGATCAGGGATACCGCCGCCTTTTGCAAACTCTGAACGTACCGTATGACCGGGTGCTTTTGGCGCAACCATGATGACATCAAGATCACCACGTGGTACGACTTGGTTATAATGAATCGCAAAACCATGAGCAAAGGCTAGGGTCGCGCCCTCTTTGATGTTAGGCTCAATCACGTCGTTATAAAGCTCTTTTTGGAACTCATCAGGCGTCAAAATCATGATGACATCAGCAGCTTTTACCGCTTCTTCTACCTCTGCGACTTTCAAGCCTGCGTTTTCCGCTTTTTTCCATGAGCCAGAGTTAGCACGTAGACCAACGGTCACATCAACGTCTGAATCTTGTAGGTTAAGCGCGTGTGCATGGCCTTGTGAACCGTAACCAATAATGGCAACTTTTTTGCCTTGGATGATTGATAGATCACAATCTTTATCATAATAAACGTTCATAAACAGAGTCCTTTTCCTAAATCATGGCTTGCCATGGATAAATAAACACTTAAATTATAATCACCTTATCGAAGTGATGGGTGAGATAAGCGCTATGTTAATGTTTGAATAAATAATTTGACCTACAATAGGTACAGTAAGTACCCATTATAAACTGAGCGTTTTTTCGCCGCGTGCAATACCAATCACACCCGAACGCACCACTTCCATAATACGTTCACGACCAATCACATCAATAAAGCCGTCAAGTTTGGCTTTGTCACCGACGATTTGAATGGTATATAGATTGGCGTTCACATCAACGATTTGTGCACGGAAAATATCAGCACTGCGTTTAATCTCTTCACGTACGCCACCCGTCGCCCGTACTTTTATGAGCATCAACTCGCGTTCGACGTGTACGGTATCTGATAGATTAAGCACTTTAACCACTTCAATCAATTTATGCAATTGCTTGGTGATTTGTTCTATTTTTTCAGGTGACGTAATAGTGGTCAATGTTAAGCGAGAAATGCTCGAGTCGTCTGTTGGCGCAACGTTCAAAGTTTCAATGTTGTAGCCACGTTGAGAGAACAAACCGACCACTCGCGACAACGAACCCGCTTCGTTTTCCATCAATACCGAAATCAGATGTTGTTGTTGCATTAGGTACGCTCCCCTTTTGTTAACCACATATCACGCATTGCTTGCCCAGCGATTTGCATCGGATATACATGCTCGTTACGATCGACATAAACGTCAATAAATACCAATCTATCTGTTATTGCCATGGCTTCCGCCAATTGCGCTTCCATGGTCGCAGGATCAGTAATCTTGATACCGACGTGACCATAGCTTTCAGCGAGTTTGACAAAGTCTGGTAGTGAATTCATATAAGAATGGGCATGACGACCTTCGTACAGCATATCTTGCCACTGCTTCACCATACCTAATTGGGCGTTATTTAGATTTAAGATTTTAACCGGCAAATTATATTGTAAGCAGGTTGAGAGCTCTTGAATATTCATCTGAATAGAGCCTTCACCCGTGATACAAACCACGTCACGCTCAGGGTTAGCAAGTTTGGCTGCCATCGCATACGGCAAGCCAACACCCATCGTCCCTAAACCACCTGAGTTTAGCCATTGGCGCGGCTCATTATAGGTATAATAAAGCGCGGCAAACATCTGATGCTGACCGACGTCACTGGTGATAATAGCGTTACTATTCGTCACTTTATCTAAGGCTTGAACGACCGCTTGTGGCTTAATGCCATTATCAGTGCTGGTGTCATAACGCAGGCCATGACGCTTACGCCACTCATTAATCTGTGACCACCAATCCAACAATGCTGGTTGATCTAACTCTTTATCTTCACCGATAATCTCTATGATATCGGTCAGGACAGATTTGACATCGCCCACGATCGGAATATGCGCATTAATCGTTTTTGAAATAGAGGTAGGATCAATATCAATATGAATAATCGTCGCATTTGGACAGAATTTTTTGACATTATTAGTGACACGGTCATCAAAACGTGCGCCAACTGCCAAGATGACGTCGGCATGATGCATGGTCATATTGGCTTCATACGTGCCATGCATACCGAGCATACCCAAGAACTGACTATCAGAACCAGGGAACGCACCCAAGCCCATTAAGGTATTGGTTACTGGTAAATTTAAACGGTGCGCAAGATTAGTAAGCTCTTTATGCGCATTGCCTAAAACAACACCGCCACCAGAGTAAATAATCGGACGCTTTGCAGCAAGCAGCGTTTCAACCGCTTTTTTAATCTGACCACTATGACCTTTTAATGACGGCTGATACGAACGTATAAACACTTCTTCTGGATAAGCGTAAGCAAACTTTTCACTTGGCGCGGTCATATCTTTTGGCACATCAATGACTACAGGACCTGGGCGTCCAGACTGAGCAATATAAAAGGCTTTTTTGACAATCATTGGGATTTCGCTAGCGTGGCGCACTTGAAAGCTATGCTTCACGATAGGACGTGATACACCGACCATATCTGTTTCTTGGAAGGCATCTTCCCCAATTAGGCTGCTAGGTACCTGACCTGCGATAACCACCATCGGCACAGAATCCATAAACGCTGTTGCGATAGCCGTTACGGTATTAGTAGCACCCGGACCTGACGTCGCTAATACTACACCTGTCTGCCCTGTGACTCGCGAATAAGCATCTGCCATGTGACCGGCTGCTTGCTCATGACGTACTAAAATATGCTCAATATTTTCTTGTTGAAACAAAGCATCATAGATATGAAGAACCGCACCACCTGGATAGCCAAAAATATATTTGACGCCCTCATCAGTCAGTGATTGCACCAACATCTCAGCACCAGATAGCATTATAGGTTGCTCACTACCCTCAGCGAAGCGTTGTTGCTTTTCTTCAAAATTTTTGGCGGCATTCCCCGTTTGGGTATGTCCCGTCATATTCGGACTTTGCGTGGTTTGCGTCACTGTCATCACCTTTTTTTTGTCAAGAATTGGCGTTCATTTATAAGAGAAAACCATGCTATTTACACAAGATGGTTCGTCTTATAGAAATGGCTGCAAATCCTTATCCATATCAAGAATGTGTGCCCACTATCTCTAAGTAACGCTGTTTTATAAGACAGCAGGCTACTCAAACACAGCAATATATGTAGGGTCAGTTTTATGGCAGGAGTCTATCGATGTACAGTGACAAGATGCGTGTGCATCTATAAAAGAAGCTTATTATTGATAAATAGCAGATAGCATTTACAACAGATTGATTTGTACAGGGGCATTGATATTCACAATTTAAATCACTCTCACAGCCAATACTAATTTGTAAAATGGTTAGATTTTACGATAGGCTTATTAAAAAGATTGAATTGCTGAATATTTTTCCATGTTTAATACAACCGCTAGAGTCACGCTTAGCGCATTTCAAATAATAAGTTTATCTTAGTCATTGTAGACAGATAAGTCCGGAGACAATACATAAAGTCATCGATAACAATCGTTATAATTACTATCTTTGCAATATCATTGTCACAAAGAAACGAAAACTGCGTAAGCCACTGATAAGTAACCTATCGTCCTCATTTTCAAGTGCCACGGCAATATCATAAAAGCCGCTCACTGACCAATCAACTGCTATTATATTCGATGGTTTGTGAGCTATTGTCAAGAAAAACTTCTAAAGCCCATCCCTAACTATTAGTTATTAAATAATATACATTCATAAGGATTATTTGTTAGAATCGAAAGCGGGTACATTTTTAGTACCATTCCAACACTTAAATGTTATATTGACACATATATACACATCTGTTTTTTACCCCTTGAGAGGATTGCTACTATGGCATATGCGTCTAAAATAAATACTGCTACCAAACTGCTTGTGAGTACTGCGTATGTGCTAATACTGTCGATGAATGCCAGTCATGCTATTCAAGTTTACAAATCTGTTGGTGCACATGGTGAAGTCAAATACAGCCAACATGCGCCGCAAAATGGTAAAAACATTGAGCTGATTGAATTTCGTAGTGATGGCAGACAAAGCAATGCAGGACAATTGGCTGGCAAAACAGATGCCAATCAAAGTACTAATACTCAAAGCGTAGAAGAGCAAAGAGTTGCAGCGCTTGAAGCACGGATTAAAGAGCAAGAAGCACAAGCCAATGCACAGCGTTGCCAGTCACTCCGCAATAATTTGACCAACTTGAATGTCGGCGGACGTATTTATGAGATGGATGCAAATGGCAAGCGTCAATATTTAGACGGTCGTGAAATTGAGCTCAAACGTGAACGCGTACAGCAGGCAATTGATCAGTATTGTGGCAACTCAACTACCTAGGCTTAATGCTAATTATAGACGTTAATCAATAGCTGCATCACATGACGAAGGGCTGCTGGCATATCCTGAGCTTGTAGTCCTCGTTGTCCAACCAATAACGTATTATTACTCTGATTGACCAGCGTATCCCCTGCTAATCCATGTATAACAACCGCTTGATGCAAGCTTTGCATTCCTGACGATAAATCTTGTTGTGCTAGCAGACCAGCAATGACACCGGATAACACATCACCCATGCCGGCCGTCGCCATACCCGCATTACCGGCAGCACAAACATAAACGTGGTGCTCGTCTAAGCCCTGCTCTAATATCAAAGAACCTGCGCCTTTTAGCACCCATTCACCACCATAAGTTATAGCGCACTGTTTTATCGCTTGTAGTCTATTGCTTTCCACCTCACTGATTCTCTTATTCAGTAATCTAGCAGTTTCGCCACTGTGCGGTGTCAAACAAACTTGATGATTAACGCTATATTCTCGCAGCTGACTGACCAATTCATGATGCTCTAATTGCAATGATGCCAAATGATAAAGTCCATCAGCATCAATCACTATTGCCTTTTTAGCTGTCATCGCAGTTTGTAGATACTTTATAAACAACACTTTTGCTTTTTCATCACGACCAAGCCCCATACCAATCGCAATCACAGTGGCTGACTTGATTAACTCCTGCACTCCGTCCATATCATGCAAATTAATCGTCATTGCATCTGGTAGCGACGTTAATAGGGCGCTATGAAAAGCCTCATGGCAAGCAACTGTAATTTTACCCGCTCCTGCCGCCATCGAGCTCGAAGCAGACAGTATCGCCGCGCCGCCCATACCTTGTGAGCCATCGATACGATTACCGCCAATAATCAGTACATGACCATAGCTACCTTTGTAGCTATTTTGACGGCGAGGACTTAGACCATATGCAGTAGTAATCAGTGTTGCTACTGGCCTGAATCTTTTATCATTTATTGGATAAGGTATCAGCGGTATATCAATTACCTTGCCACTATGATCCATACCATCTTTGGTATGCAAACCGAATTTCCGTGCAATTAAGCATAGCGTTATATCAGCTTGTATGGCCACATGCTCAAACACCTCGCCAGTCGAAGCCACCAGACCACTTGGAATATCAACCGCAATGGCCAAGGTACTATTTCGTTCAGATAACTCATTAAAAGTGCTAATGGCTGTTTTATAAATACCTGTAGGCGCACGATCCAGTCCAATACCAAACAGCGCATCAATATAAACATCGGCTTGCAGATTACCATCTATTCCTTCTTCTAGATCACAAGCACTATTTTCAAAGCGTCGATAAGGGCAATTGGCCAATAGTGCCTCTTTTAGGGCTTTTTGTGCGTCGGAAAATGCTGTTGTGTCATTGGTATCAAAATCATCACTCTTAAAACCCACTGTTACCACTTGTACCTGCCAACCCATTTGCTGTAAATAATAAGCAATGAGCCAACCGTCGCCACCATTATTACCCTTTCCAACCCAAATGCTCACTCGATGCTGACGAGGCACATAAGTAGTGGCTGATGGATATATATTTAATTGCTTTTGTTCATATAATTGTTCTATGTGTTGCGCCATTTGCCAGGCTGCTTGTTTCATCAACCCAAAACTATCATGCCCCTCTACAAACCATGCTTGCTCCATCGCATAGAGTTGTTCACTACTATATAACGGGATAGGTTTTGTACTTTTTATAGGTGATAAATTGATCTGATTTTTCATAACTAATCCTTGAGTATTTTTTGCTGATTTTTTATTTTATTGAGATATGATTACTACCATTTATTATCAGCTTAGCAAACGCTTACATCAACGTATGTATCGATATGAATGTGAAATTATTTGCTTTTATACTTGCGCTCTTAGCTCACTGGCTTATTATATCGGTATTCACTCTATCGCCTACTGTCACACATGAATAATCTTCCTAAAGTAAACTTGCCTATCTCTTCAACCCAGCAGAAATCAGCTAAGCAAACCTCTGCTGAACCTAAGCCTGCGTCCGAAAAAAAAATTAATGTGAATAATAGCCCAACATTTACCACCACAGCAGATGTCAAACAATGGATTAAAGACCAAGCACAGGCTTTAGGGTTTGCCGACTGTGGTTTTTTATCTGTGCATCATCCTTTATTTGCTAAGCAGATTGTACAATTGCAACAATGGCTCGATAAAGGCTATGAGGGACAACTGCAGTTTATGCATAACAACCATGAACTGCGGGCAAATCCTGACCAACTGGTAGAAGGGGCAAAAACCATCATCAGTGTCCGTATGGATTATCTGACTCAAGCACCAACCCCACGTACGATCACTGACAATGACTACCCCAATCAAGGTATCATCGCTCGTTATGCCAGAGGACGCGACTATCATAAAACGATGCGCAGTCGTTTGAAGCAATTGGCACTAACGATAGAAGCCATGCTTCCTAAGTGGCAACACCTCAATATAGGCTCAGAGCAAGATTTTATTTTTAGGCCTTTTAGCGACTCTGCTCCTATTTTCGAGCGACCCATTGCCGATGCTGCTGGTCTTGGCTGGACAGGAAAGCATACCTTATTAATCAACAAGCAAGCGGGTTCATTTTTTGTATTGGGTGAGCTATTTATTAGCCTCGAATTACCTGATGACAAACCGGTCAAAGAGCATTGTGGCAGTTGTAGCGCTTGTATCGACATCTGTCCCACTCAAGCGATTGTTGCGCCCTATGAGCTCAATGCTGCAGCTTGTATCTCCTACCTCACTATCGAGCACGACGGTATTATTGATATAAAATACCGCCGCGCGATTGGTAATCGCATCTTCGGTTGTGACGACTGTCAACTTATCTGTCCTTGGAATCGCTACGCCAATCTTACACCTGTAGAGGATTTCGCACCACGGCATAACCTTGATAGCAGCAGTTTGCTTGAGCTGTGGCAATGGCAAGAAGCTGAATTTATGAAAAAAACTGAAGGCAGCCCGCTTAGACGCACAGGCTATGTGAACTTTTTGCGTAATATCGCGATTGGTCTTGGAAATGCTAATGGTAATGAAGAAACCATTACTCAGTTACAATCAAAGTTGGGCGTACATAACGAAATGCTCGATGTACATATCAATTGGGCCATAGCTGAACAGTACGAGAAGTTAAAAAATCTCTAAATCTTAAGTTTATATTTCTATATGCCAAAAAAATGCCTCTTATTATAGTAAGAGGCATTTTCTATTTTTTTCGCACATATCTCTGACAGTTCAAAAGCCTATTATGGCTTAGGAATACGCAGTACTTGACCAGGATAAATCTTATCAGGGCTAGATAGCATCGGCTTATTGGCTTCAAAGATTTTCATATAATCATCCGCTGAACCATAAACCTCTTTTGCGATCTTAGACAAGCTATCACCAGATTTCACTGTATACATCGTTGACTCAGGCGCATCTTCTTCGATATCAATATTATCGATTACCTTGGCCACGTTTTGTACATTACCAATGGCGATAATCGCTTTTTCACGGTCTGCTTGTGTTTTAGCTTTACCGCTGATTTCTGCAGTATCTGTTGAGCCGTTATACTTGATTTTCAAATCGCTAATATTAAGATTCTGCTGCTGAATACGACGAAGTAAAATATTAGCAACTGATTGCGCAGAAGGTTCGCTACTCTGTACTGGCGTATTGGCGTCTGCTTTAGTTTCTGACTTGGCATCGTGTTTGGCGTCATCACGATTGAAAATTTTATCACCGATATCTTTTGCGAAACTGAACATACCCATTTACATACTCCTTTAAATATTCTTATTTATTATTCATCATTATTCTTTTAATGGCATATACTTTCATATATAACCACACTATATATAACTACACTTTGTTACTGCTTACCATTATGAGTATAGACAAAGATAGGTGATGTAGATAGTAATAGTATGTTGAGTAATGTTGATTTGGCGTAGCTTATGTTAACGTATTGATTAATCACATAACTACCTGTTGCCATGGCAAATTAAGAACATAAAAAAACCGCCTATCTCTACAGATAGGCGGCTAGAATAACTCGCTAAGCCACTAGCTAATTATAGCTGCGCTTGTACATAATCAATCGCTTTTTGAACAGTCGTTAATTCTGCTGAATCTTCATCAGGAATGGTAATGCCAAAGTCACTTTCAAATGACATAACCAATTCGACTAGGTCTAACGAATCTGCACCTAAGTCTTCCATAAATGATGCATCATTGTTGATATCTTCAACATTCATACCCAATTGCTCAGCTACTGCAGCTTTAACTCTTAGCTCGGTATCATTACTCATGTAGATTTCTCCTTTTTGATCTATTATTTTGGCAAGTCACCATAGGCCTATCATTAGGCTCTACGGCATTGTATATAAAATCATATCTTCAGATTAGCACAGCTATCCGAGTACTTTGTAACTTGTTTTATAGCTGGTTATACATTTTGACTGATGTCTAGTAAAGCCCTGCTATAATACAGGGCTTTGACATAAAAGTATCCGTCATTATAACACCCTTTATTATAGTTTACACTCGTGCACAGAGTTTTTTATTATAACTGTGTAACACTTATTTATCACCTACATATACATACCACCATTGACAGGAATAACAGCGCCTGTGATATAACTGGCCTCATCGCTGGCTAAGAAATGTACGGCGGCGGCAATGTCTTCTGGCTGTCCAAGGCGACTGATAGGTACAGCGTCTAGCATAGAGTTCAATAGGCGCTCATCAAGCTCGTCCGTCATATCCGTTTCGATCAAACCAGGGGCTACGCAATTAATCGTCACTTGTCGTGAGCCAATTTCACGCGCGAGCGTACGGCTGAACCCTTCGACGCCTGCTTTGGTCGCCGCATAGTTCGATTGACCTGCATTACCCATTTGAGCAACGACAGAGGTTATATTGATGATGCGACCACGGCGTGCTTTCATCATACCGCGCACAGCACGTTTACTCATGCGGTATACAGACGTCAAATTGGTATCGATAACATTTTCCCAATCGTCATCTTTCATACGCATCAGCAGACCATCTTGGGTGATACCTGCATTATTAACCAAGACTTGTACTGCGCCGTAGACGCTCTCAATCTCTTCAAACAGCTTATCAATTTGTGCGGTATCACGCACGTCTAAAACACGTCCAATACCGCCACTATCGTGGAGATAACCATCAATCAGCTCGGCACCTTTTTCCGTAGTGGCTGTACCAATAACAAAATGTCCTTCTTTGGCGAAACGTTTGGCAACGGCTTTACCAATACCACGGCTAGCACCTGTCACTAGAGTAATCGTACGACTCATGATAACACCTCCATTAATTTATCAAGACGAGCGGGCTTGTCAGTAGGATAGCTCGTAATTGGCTGTGCTTGACGCTTCGCCAAGTTGCTCAATACATTACCACTGCCGCATTCAATTAAAATATTAATTTGTTTATCAGCCAGCTCTTGCATGGTTTTTGACCATAATACTGGTTGGCTTAATTGCTCTGTTAATGCCTGCTTGATACCGACCGCACTGCTCTCGACACGCGCATGTCGATTTTGGATAACAGGAATCGTCGCTTGATCAAATTTTATTTCTGCCAGAATCTCAGCCAATGCACTACTGGCTGGCTCCATAAGCGCGCAATGTGATGGTACGCTGACCTTTAGCGGGATGGATTTTTTGCCGGTGTTTTGCACTTTATCAATAACGGCATTCACACCAGCAGCATTACCCGATATCACCACTTGTCCTGGACTATTAAAGTTGGCTGCACCTACAATGGCACCCTCGACATGTTCAGTCGCTTGCTCACACAAGTTTTCTACTCGATTGTCCTCAAGCCCTAACACTGCTGCCATGGCAGTATCGACACCTACAACGGCTTCTTGCATCAACTGACCACGCTTATGTACCAATTTAACCGCATCAGCAAGCGATATGACTTCAGCCGCACAAAGCGCACTGTACTCACCTAGAGAATGACCCGCTAAATAACAAGGCGCTGTGGTTATTTTTTGTTTTAAGATACGCCAAATGGCGATGCTGGCCGTCAGTAATGCAGGCTGAGTATATTGTGTTTGATTGAGTTTTTCTTCATTTTGACAGATTGCCCATAAGTCTTCACCAAGCGCGGCGCTAGCTTCAGTAAAGGTATCGAGAATCTCTGGATAGATTTCAGCAAGCTCACTAGTCATCCCGACTACTTGCGATCCTTGACCAGGAAAAATTACCGCAATACGTGTCGGCGGCTTTTTTACCATATCGGGTACAGAGGCCATAACCAATATTCCTTATTTAATTGGAAATATCCCTAAAAACAATTGGGGTTTATTATATTATTAGAGGCGATATAAAGCCGTTGCTTTAGTATTTGTCTAAAAAAACGGATTATCGATAAACTATACACTGACGCACACTATTATCATAGCGGATGCTACTGAAACACGTATAGTAAAAGATACCACTCACATTAAAATGGTAGAGTATATCGGTTCATTTTCATATTTTCTAAAAGCACATGGTAAAAGGTTGTTCAAATACCTACCATAAAAGCCAATAGCAAAAAGCCAAGTTATCTAGCCACATAATATATGATAGCGAAATAACTTGGCTTT
>NZ_DKHR01000012.1:0-5087 GCF_002453835.1 Psychrobacter sp. UBA6739 | reverse complement strand
CCACGGTAGAAACCATCTTTAGTCATGTGATGACGACGATGTTTTTCACCAGTGGTAGCATCTACGCTTATCTCAGCGATTTCCATACGATGATGTGAACGGCGCATGTCACGACGAGAACGACTTTTACGACTTTTTTGAACGGCCATGATATAGCTCCTATACTTAAAAGGGGATAAGCTTGAAATTCAGCTTTAATCGACACTGACAGAGGCTATATAATCACAACAACCTAAGTCTTACGCATCATTAGTTAAATAGATTGCCACGTATTAAAGTGTTGATTACGTCTAAAATCTATAGTTAGTCTGCAAGATCAGCATCTATCTGCCAGTAGCAGATTGCTAGAATGCAATAAACGGGACATTATACGCATGTTTAGCGGATTAATAAAGCCCTGCTTCTCACTCTTTGGTAGAAAGCTGATGAAAGGTATCATAAATTTATTAAGTAGTACATTGATATATGACTTGTCTCTTAATAAGATTACAACTTGCCTTTTAGCGAGGCTAAAGCAGCAAAAGGATTTTCGCTTTCTTCCTCTTCTGGAATCTCACCAAATTGCTCTACCGTCATTTCACAGTCGTTATGTTTTGGCGACATTGGCGTCTTCAGTAATATCTCATCTTCTACCAATTTTTTGAATGGCAATAAAAGCTCTGGTGCAGGCTCAGTAATAATTTCATCAAGTAATAAATAATCTTGTTCATCATTGATTGAACGTGCTTGGCTCTCATCTTCTAGTAGCGCAATATTATAATCATCAGACAAATCGATAGCCACTGGCTGTAGGCAACGCTGACAGGTTAACCAAACTTCACCCGTCAGTGTGAATGCCAAATGTAAGACATTATTGCGGCGATACAGATTAGCATTAAGCGAGATGTTTGCTTGTTCATGTTCGGTAGCTAAGGTAGCAGCAAGACGTTTGAAAGCGCTTGACTCTACCTCTCCTGTCCATTCATAACCAGTATCTGCCCATTTATCCAAAGAAATAGATTCAGGCATACTAGTAGATAAAGGCGCTTTTTTATTATCAGCATAACCTGCTGACGGTTTACTTTCTGGAGTGCTTGACATGCGCGACCTCATTCATCAAAACGGTGTATAATATTGCCTGCCATACTAACGGAAAGCATTGAGCGACGCTAGCGCTAGTATGTTAAATTTATTTGATATAAGCTCTATTTTCATCTCTTTATTTCTCCTATTTATATTCAAAGATAGTTCTTCTTTTTATCTTTTATTTGACCAGTGTTTTACCTATGAATGTGTTTAATGATAAACCTAACTTCTCGAACCTACTTTCTTCACTTGAAGCAAAGATACTATTGCAACGTCTCACTACGTTAACCAGTAGTGTGAATACCTCTTCTACTGACTCGTGGAACCTTAAAAACAATCAGTGCTTAAAGGATGTAAAAAGTGAATGGCAAAGGTTAGAAAGGTTAGCTGCTATCAAAGGCTTAGATGGCACTCCATCATTGGTTAATAAATACGAGCAAGCGGCTACTGATTGGCTCATCCAATTATTCAATAATTTATTCACTCATCAAAACGTTAGATTGGTTCGTGGACAAGGGGAACCAGAGTACTTTCCGGCACAAAATAACGAACCCGCAAAAATTGAATTCGCTCATGGATTTTTTGCTAGCGCATTGCATGAATTAAGCCATTGGTGTGTGGCCGGAGAGGCTCGTAGACGTTTGCCTGACTTTGGCTACTGGTACGCACCAGATGGGCGTACCGCCGCTCAGCAGCAAGCATTTGAGCGCGTAGAGATTAAGCCACAAGCGTTAGAGTGTTTATTTACTCTCGCTTGCGAACGATCATTTGAGGTGTCACAAGATAATTTGTTTGCTGACTTTGATACGAGCAATAGTACATTCGCAAATGACGTCTACCGACAAGTGCAACAATACATTGCTAAGCCCAATATATTGCCATCTGATGCTAAGACTTTATTACACGCTTTACTCAGTGTCTCTATAGCTGATCTAGAATAATAGCAGCATATCAGCGCAAAGGTGTGGCATTTTTGCGTTAACGATTGTCTACGCATAGTAACGGCTTGCAATCAAACTTATATTGGCTTTGCGCTATACTAAGAAGGCAATGATGCTTTTTTAGTAAACTTAGTGAAAGAAGCGTACGCGTCACAAATGTTCTACTTAGTCAAAAACCTCACACTTAAAAACCCATAATTATAAAATAAGGAACTGCTATGCAAGTATTTTATATTCATCCAGAAAATCCACAGCCACGTCTGATTGAGCAAGTGGCGGATCTGTTACGTAAAGACCAGCTCATTATCTACCCTACCGATACCAGCTATGCTTTTGGTTGTCGCTTAGGGGCAAAGGATGCACTCGATAAGCTCAAACAAATTCGTGAACTTGATGATAAGCATCAATTTACGCTGCTTTGCCGTGACTTAAGCGAAATTGCCAACTATGCTGCAGTGGACAATATACAATTTAAACAGCTCAAAGCACTTACTCCTGCGCCCATCACCTTTATCCTCAATGCCACAAAAGACGTACCAAAAAAATTGGCACATGCGAAGAAAAAAACCATCGGTATTCGAGTACCTAGCAACCCCATTGCGCAAGCGCTTTTAGAGGCCATGGATGAACCTATCTTAACCAGCTCATTAATACTGCCTAACCGTGATGACATACTAGATGATCCCTTTGAGATTGAGGATTTATTAGGCAATCAAATTGACGCTTTGATAAATGCAGGTATAAAAACTACTAAGCTCACTACGATTGTTGATATGACTGGTGGCCAGCCTGAAATTATCAGACAAGGTGCCGCGGATGTAGATTCACTACTACGGTAATAGACTCAAGTATCAGACACAAAAAAAGCTCCAATTGAATTGGAGCTTTTTTATATACATTTTTTGCTTATTATAAAATTAGTCGCGATCAACCAATTCTACATATGCCATTGGCGCATTGTCACCATCACGGTAACCACATTTTACGATACGCAAATATCCACCTGGGCGGGTCTGGTAACGAGGACCTAACGTGCCAAATAGTTTGCCTACCATAGCTTTGCTACGCATACGGCTAAATGCCAAGCGACGGTTAGCAACGCTGTCTTCTTTAGCCATAGTGATTAATGGCTCGGCAACGCGACGTAACTCTTTTGCTTTTGGTAAAGTTGTTTTGATCAGTTCATGCTCAAATAATGAGTTAGTCATGTTCTGAAACATTGCCTTACGATGACTGCCGGTACGACCCAGCTTGACTCCACTCTTACGATGGCGCATAGTCAAAAATCCTTAAAGTTTAACGGCTACGATAAGAAAAGCGATCATCAACACGAAGGTCAGCTGGTGGCCAGTTATCTAGGCGCATACCGAGCTCTAAATCTTTAGACGCTAGTACGTCTTTGATTTCCGTTAATGATTTCTTACCAAGATTTGGGGTTTTTAGAAGTTCAGTCTCTGAACGTTGTACCAAATCACCGATATAGTAAATGTTTTCAGCTTTCAAGCAGTTGGCTGAGCGAACCGTTAGTTCAAGATCGTCCACAGGGCGTAATAGCNNTAGCACCGGATCAACCTCTTCTTTCTCTTTCACAGGCTCAGGCGCTTCTTCAGCTTCTAGGTCAACAAAGATAGAAATCTGTTGTTGTAAAATAGTGGCTGCTTTACGAATTGCTTCTTCTGGATCTATAGTGCCATTAGTTTCAAGCTCAATGATAAGACGATCAAGATCAGTACGCTGCTCTACACGAGCGTTCTCAACCTGATAAGCAACACGAAGCACAGGACTAAAACTTGCATCAAGTTTTAAACGTCCGATTGCTTTAGTATCACCATCTTCACGGCGCTGGTTTGCTGGCTCATATCCACGACCCATTACTACACGCAAACGCATCTTAAGATGACCACGATCACTCAATGTACCCAACACCAATTCTGGATTGACGATGTCTACATTATGCGGTAACGCGATGTCTGCAGCAGTAATAGTGCCTGGACCTTGTTTATCCAAGGTCAAAAATACTTCATTTTGGTCATGAAGCGTAATAGCCAAGCCTTTTAGATTCAAAAGCAAGTCAAGTACATCTTCTTGTAGCCCTTCAAGCGTTGAGTATTCATGGTCAACACCATCAATCTCAGCTTCAATGACTGCAGCACCAGGTAATGAAGATAACAAGATGCGACGTAAGGCATTACCAAGGGTATGCCCAAAGCCGCGTTCTAACGGTTCGAGCGTGACTTTCGCAATCGTTTCATTAACCGTATCCACATTAATGGCATTCGGCGTTAGAAACTCAGTTGCATTTAGCATCATGATGTCACCTCGATTTATTAAACTGGTTTAATTAACGTTGATTGCTCAATGCCGTTTTCACGACATCGAGCAGTACGTCATTACTTAGAGTATAGCTCAACGATCAAGCTTTCGTTGATTTCAGCAGGTAGATCAATACGATCAGGCGCTTGTTTAAACGTGCCTTGTAATTTGCTGTGGTCAACATCTAGCCATTCTGGAATACCACGTTGGGTAGCCAGCTCAATTGCGTTTTTAATACGTAATTGCTCGCGAGACTTCTCTTGGATAGCGATGACATCACCATCTTGCAACTGAATTGATGGAATGTTCACACGAACAAACTCATCACGGCCAGCTTTTTTTACCATAACAGTACGATGACTGACTAGCTGACGTGCTTCAGCGCGAGTTGAGCCAAAGCCCATGCGATAAACAACGTTATCTAGACGGCTCTCAAGCATGGCTAACAGGTTTTCACCAGTAGCACCGCGCTTACGAGCAGCTTCTTTATAGTAATTAGCAAACTGACGCTCTAGTACACCATAAATACGCTTAACTTTCTGCTTTTCACGCAGCTGTAAAGCATATTCTGAGGTCTTGTTACGGCTTACACCGTGTTGACCTGGTGGACGACCAGCTTTTTTCGTTTTTACGTCGTATGGTTTAACGCCAGACTTAAGACCTAAGTCCGTGCCTTCACGACGTGATAATTTGAGTTTTGGTCCAATATAGCGGGCCATTGTTATGTCTCCTA
Source organism: Psychrobacter sp. UBA6739 (assembly GCF_002453835.1). Taxonomy (NCBI): domain Bacteria; kingdom Pseudomonadati; phylum Pseudomonadota; class Gammaproteobacteria; order Moraxellales; family Moraxellaceae; genus Psychrobacter; species Psychrobacter sp. UBA6739. The sequence continues at coordinate 35 of NZ_DKHR01000012.1, read as the reverse complement.
TAAGCTTTTGGGATAAAAAGCTTCGTCTTTAATAT
>NZ_DKHR01000050.1:0-3946 GCF_002453835.1 Psychrobacter sp. UBA6739 | reverse complement strand
AATACGGCTTTGGCACCAGCACCATCTTCACCAATGGCGGCACTGCGATCGACGACGAATAACCAGTCTGGATTGGTTTTTTGTATGTATTCAAACGAGATTGGCTGACCGTGATTACCATTTTTAATTTGATTATCTGCTATTGGGATATTAAGTACGGTATGAATAAAACCATAGCGTGACTCAGTACCATATACGGACATTTTATTGCCATTGACCATGACCACTAAGCCTTTACCTTTATCTTTGGTGGCAGCTTTGGTTTCTGCTAACAGACCATCGATGTCACCTTGTAGTTTTGCCGCTTGCTCGCTTTTACCGAATAAAGCGCCTAAGTCAGACAAGCGACGTTTGCTCGATTCATAAATATCGGCAGTATCGACACTCATATCAAGAGTAGGAGCAATACTTGCTAATTCATCATATTTTTTAGCAGTGCGACTCCCAATCAATATTGCCTGTGGTTGTAGTGCATTCAAGGCTTCAAGATCCGGTTCAAACAATGTACCTACTTCTTTTGGCTCCGGTTGATTTTTTGCTTGCAGATTGTCTAACAACATATTGCTTGGCATACCTTGAATAGGTACTTTAAGAGCCGCTAAATCTTGCATTAACGTCATGTCATATACTGCAATGGGTGACGGATTAACTGGTAAGCTTATCTCACCTTTTGCAGTATCAATTTTTATACTAGTGGTAGATTCGCCATTATTCGTAGTATTCGATACGGTATCTGCCGTTTCATTCTCTGTTGTAATCGTTGCAGTTTCAGAATCGCTAGAGTCGGGTGAGGTACAGCCTGTCAAGCTGGCGGTAGCTATTAATGTTGCCATCATAGTTTTTAATAAAGGACGTTTGAATACGGGCACTGGTATAGAGAGTAAATTAGTAAACATAGGTAACTCATTATATTACAAGTTATAGAAAGTTGATTAATCAAATGACTGCAAAATATGGGGTGGTTAGTAAAGAGGCTGCATAGCAGTATTCATAACGGCGCTCTTCGCAAATTAATTTGTCTTTAAGGCTATTGACTACTTCAGGATTAATGCTTACTTGAACTTTTTTAAAGTTCAAAAGAGTAAACAGCGATTATCATAAAGTAGTTAACAGTATTTATCAATGATAATGAGAATTATTATCATTTTTGATTTTATAGCTTCATAGGCTGAGGTATTTAGCTCTAGCGAGAATTCTCAGTAGTGACTTAGTGGTAGGAAGAATTCTTCTTGAGTACATGAAGATGAGAGAGGGTGCTTTGTAAGCGGAATAAATATTTAAAAGATAGTTATTAAATTTATTGATAATAGTTATCATTTGCATTAACATTGCTATTACATTTTGTTTAATAAAATTATTAGGCTGTTATGGGTTCAACAAGTTTCAATATGCCATCAGTTAAATTAACATCCACAGTTATGGGTTGTGTTGTCGCATTACATTTGCTGACAGCAATCGTATTGGTGATGGTCAAAACCCCTGTGATTACTATTAAGCCACTTGAAATAACACCGCCTATAGAAATACAGTTGGTGTCAGAAGTTACGACAATTGCAGAGCCGGTGATGGCAGTCGCAGAAGTCGAACCTATTAAAGCGCCTAAACCACAATCTGTTAGCGTACCTGAGGCAAAACCAGAGCCAAAAAAAGCAGTGCAACCAGTTGTGAGGAAGGAGAAACCAAAGCCTCAAGTTGATACTAAACCAGCTACTGCAACAACAAAGATAGTAGAGAGTAAGCCTATCATCAAACAATCAATACAATCACAAGAATCGGATGCCTTAGCTCAAGCAAGCGCTTTAGCAGCCGATAACGAACGTAAAATATTGGCAGCACAGACTGAAAAGGCTAATCAACAAACGCATGCTAAAGCTATGCGCGAGGCTCAGGCTGCAGCGGATACCAAAGCAAAGGCAGATCGTGAAGCGCAAGCCGTATCCGATGCCAAAGCTGCACAAGCCGCCCGTGCAAAAGCTGAAGCCGCGACTCGTGAGAAAGCTAATCAACAAGCTGCTGCTGCAAGTAATACACCAGTCAATTTCACTGCGACCAACGCTAACTGGGCATCAGCACCGAGTTTTAGTTTTCCTGCTCGTGCCAGACGAGGTGCTAGATCAGGGGAAACCTTTAGAGTTGTCTTGGTACTACAAGTTAATAAGCAAGGCAGCATAGATAATGTGAGCTTAGCGCAATCTTCTGGCAACGCCGCACTCGATAGGGATGCTCAACAACAAGTACTTTCTGGTAAATTTAAACCCTTTACGAAAAATGGCGTACCAGTGGTGGGTAATGTAACTTTACCTATCAGTTATGCAGCACCATAAAATTTAGTTATTTAACGAGCCTATTATTTTTAGAGCATCATTACTGATGATTTTTCATGATAAGTGGATATGCGGTACTCGCAACAAACTCATATGATTGCATAACATATTAAGGAGTCTGATATGGATTTTACAAGCTACTGGCAATACAGCGATTTGGTGACCAAAAGCTTGTTTTTCTTGCTATTGGTCTTATCGGTGCTCTCTTGGGTAACGGGTATTATTCGTATATTACAAAGCCGAAAATTGGCCGCCTGTGTTGCTGATGATTTGAGTCAGCAGGTTGAGATGAAGCGTTCAGCTGTGATTAACTCTGATGCTGCTATGCATCGATTAGTCATTGAGCAAGCATTATTAAAGCATATCGGGCGTTACCGTTTTGCTAGCGAACGCGGCCTACCTATTTTAGGTACCACTGCAGCGATCGCGCCATTTATTGGGTTATTTGGTACAGTGTGGGGTATTTTTCACGCGTTACATAATATCGGTACCAGTGGGCAAGCAGGACTTGGACAAGTGGCAGGACCAGTTGGCGAGGCGCTCATTATGACAGGTCTCGGTATTGCCGTCGCAATTCCAGCAGTGGTGTTTTATAACCTTGCCGTACGTATCAATCGACGGGTAATGTACCATGCCAATGATAGAGCCCATGATTTATTGGCGCAGTCTGTTGATTTAGCAGCAATGCAACCTTCAATGGAGCCTCATAATGTAGCTGAAAAGCAAGGCATAACCACTAATGTCACTTTTAGTAAGAGTGCTCATAGCAATAGTAGTATTCATACTGATACACAAGAGGCTTACCAACAGTAGCATTGCTAGATTTTATTTATAGTCAGAGCACTTTTAAACCGATACGGTGTTGCCCGCCCTAAATGTACTCAGTGTACTATCTGCGGTCGGTCGCCTTGTAGCGTTTCTAAAATTCCTTGACTATATAAAGTTATTGTAAATGCCAGCGCTGGATGGCTTTTTTAAAGCAAAAGTTTATGATTTTGTATAAGACTGACACACGATAGAGAATATTATGGCATTTCAGTTAAGTGATGATAACGTCCAAAGTATGAATGAGATGAACCTCATTCCACTGATTGATATCATGTTGGTATTGATGATTATCTTTTTATTGACAGCGACTGTTTTGAATCCAACAGTACCGCTCGATTTACCCAAAACCAGTGCGCTAATCAATGAGCAGCCACCTGAAGCAATCCAAATTAGTATAGATAAAGATGCTGGTATTTTCTGGGATAGCGATCCTATTAGTATGGAAGGACTAGGGGTGCGTCTACAACAGCAAAGTGGAGCTGGTAAAGACCCTTCCGTGCTATTAAGAGCAGATAAAGAAAGTAGATATGAGACGGTGGCGCAGGTACTAGCGGTAGCCAGTCAAGCAGGGCTGAGCAAAATAGCCTTTGTAAATGAATAGTAATGAAAACTAGGAGCTATTTAGCAGAGTTGGCTTTCAATATAATCAATCCCGCTATTATTAAATACAAATAAGATAATAATAAACATAAATATCATAACAACCTTTCTCTCCCGCCTTGCTTGGGTAACCTAGCGAGGTTTTTCTTATCTAGTAGATAAGGTCTGAGTTGTAGTGGTCAACTAATTTCGGA
>NZ_DKHR01000034.1:0-8032 GCF_002453835.1 Psychrobacter sp. UBA6739 | reverse complement strand
CTTACGTTTTTCCATAAAGGCGGTAATACCTTCTCTAAAATCATCCGTTTTAGCAAGCATGGTCTGTTGATCCACTTCCATATCGAGCGCTTCATTGAGACCCATATAAGCGTGCGTATTAATCATATGCTTCATTGATGCCAATGCTTTTCCGGGCAGATTGCTCAGGCGCGTTGCCAATGCCAATACGCTAGCATCCAGCTCGTCGCTACTGACCACATCATTAACCAAGTTTAAGCGTGCCATATCTTCCGCTTTGAGTTTATCGCCAAGCATGACCATCTCAGTGGTTTTTGCCACACCGATCAATTGATTCAGTAAATAAATGCCGCCAGCATCTGGTATTAGACCGATATTGACAAAGGCTTGCACGAATTTGGCATTATCAGCGGCTATGCGAAAATCACAAGTCAGTGCCAAGTTCATGCCAGCACCTGCCACTGCGCCNNGGCTTATGAATATTACGCAACTTTAAGCTAATCTCAGCGACTTCGCCAACCATAAAGTTTAGCTTATTCGACAGCGCCTCGCTTTCCATGCCGTTTTCTAACATCTCACCGATATGCCCGCCACTTGAAAAGTTATTGCCTGCGCCTTGCAGGATGATGACTCTGACGTCTTTATCTTCATCTGCGTTCGTCAGTGCATTCATCATGGCATCTTTGAGCACTGTGCTAAAGGCATTGAGTGTCTTGGGATCGTTCATCGTGATGGTTGCGATATGGTTTTCTACTTGATATTCGACGAGAGGGTGTGACATGGTTGATATCCTTAATTGAGTTTTCTATAAAACGTTTTTGGTAACACTAGCTATTGGCAGTAAATGTGACAAATAATGCAATGCCAAATACTATAGCAGTTTGAGCTTATTATAAAAGCAGGATGTGTGCGCGCTTAAGACATGATTCAGGTATGGTGTTTTTTGCTGCTATCATATTGCTAAAACTATTAAACCTACCATTCAAAAATAAGGCTACTATCTGTAGAAAGGTTGAATTATGCTAAGGCATGTCCTCAATTCAATCGAGCATTCTCTAAATGGGTTGAAAATGGCTAAATTTTGCCAAACTGCGTCAACTAGCTGATGAATATCTAGATATTATTTGTGCTATTTTCCTTGTTTGGCGGCAATTTATCTTATTTTTTTCACCATTTTTAAAATGAAGACACGCCCTAAAAGGCAGGTTTTCAAAGACTGATTTTTTATTTATTAAACCAACAAGGAAGTGGTTATGCCAATTATTCATGTCAATAATGTTGAACTTTATTATGAAGACAGCGCGCCAAACGATAAGCAAAAACCCGTCATGGTATTTGCCCACGGTCTGCTGTGGAATACACACCTATTTGACAAGCAAGTTGAGTATTTTAAAGCCGGTTATCGCTGTATTACGTTTGATTTTCGGGGACAAGGTCAGTCTGAAATAACCAAGTCTGGCTATGATATGGAAACCTTAACCGAGGATACATTGGCATTATTAGAGGCACTAGATATTCATAAATGCCATTTGTTAGGGTTGTCGATGGGCGGGTTTGTCGCCCAGCGTGTCGCACTCAAACGCCCTGAGTTATTGCTGTCGCTTACCCTGTTAGAGACTTCTGCTGATCCTGAAGATCCCAAAAACGTGCCGCAGTATCGTAAGCTGGTCAAAGCCATTCGTTGGCTGGGTCTCAAACGCGTGAGTAACAAGGTCATGCCTATTATGTTTGGCAATACTTTTTTGACAGATAAGTTGCGTAAGTCTGATCGTAAGCAGTGGTTAACGATGCTACAAGGCAATCGCAAAGGCGGAGTCATTAAGGCAACGATGGGCGTCATTGAGCGGTCAGGCACCTACGATCAGCTAGGAAGTATTACGGTGCCGACATTAATTGTGGTCGGTGATGAGGACACAGCAACCCCTTATTCAAAGGCTGAACGTATGCATTTTGCGATAGCAGGGTCTAAATTGGCAGTGATCAAGGGCGCTGGTCATACCGCCACCGTAGAAGAGCCTGAGCAGGTCAATCGAGTGATTAACACCTTTTTAGCGGACTGTGTCTAATTTTGAGTTGGTCTTGAAATAGCCCTAAATAAGGCATCGTTTTAATAGTAATAGAGTGATGGAACCTTTGTGCTAAAAAAGCCGTTATCTTGAATGTGATAACGGCTTTTTTATTGAGCGCATGTAAGAGAGTGCATTTGAAATATTGATTTGAAACTTAGGCGCTTTCGTTCAGGTTGAGGACATGCCTTATTAACCTTAAGATTTTTATTTATAACCGTGCCGTATAGTCATTATTGCCGTCATCAAGAGTGCCACATGCCTCGGCACGATTGACGATTTCTGTTGCCCACGCGCGATGGGTAGCAGGCTCTAGCATAGTATTATTATATTTAAACACCGCTTTTGCCTCGCTATGCAAGATTGCTTGCGCCTCATCTAAAATGCTCAATGGTACGCAATAGGCTTGTTGCACCAGCGCAATTTGGCTTGGATGAATGACTGTTTTGCCGACCAATCCTAAGCTAACATCGCGGGTTAGCTCTTGCATAAATAGCGTTGGCTGATCCAAATATTCAAAGACAGGCGCTGTTAAATAAAAGCCATGCGGCACAAAGCAGCCGAGCAGCTGATAGGCAAGGGTGCCGATAGGGGTATCATAAACGATGCTGTTTTTGGGACGGCGCAAACGCAATGCTGCAAACAAATCATTGCCGCCGATACGTAAGGCAAAAACTGGCTGGCTAAAGGCTTCTTTAAAACCAATGGCCAATTCCTGATTATGATGCGGATTAAATAACGCTGCGGTTTCAAGCGTCGGCATCAATAGTTGCTCAGTACTCAGATTTTGACAGGCCATACGCCAATTAGACAAACTATACATATCGACTTTCGGCATGACAAAGCCATCAATCAAATCGATATGGGCAAAACCTGAGAGCTGCTCTAACATCGCTGGATGACGCGGGCGTATAAATACCAGCGGGCGTGTTGGTTGCTCAATCTGAATGTCGGCATGTTTTGATGGGTCATTGATGCTATCGACATGCGTCGCCCACGTATGCAGCAACGTTTGCAAGCGCTGAAGTGCCAGCTCAACATCACTATGGCTGACGGCATCTTCTAGGCAGATGATAATACTATTAATCGTTGGCAACTTATCACGCTTAATGACTTGCCAAATATCTTGGCGAGTTGCTGGCATGTATAGGCTAGCCCCCAACTGATAAGGGTGATGCGCATGTGGTTTGAGCATCGCATGACGCTCAGTAATGAGGTGAGCGTAAGACTGGGTGTTTTGATAAAGAGTAGACTCGTTGTTTTGCATGTCTGACATAATTGGCATCATCAATAGTGATAAGTGAATGAATATAAAATCTAAGAAGTATCATCAAGCGGTATGGCTTAGCAGCAATGACCGCAAACCCAAAAATACGTTTGGTAATGTCAAATTCGTTTAGCCGAAAAGAAGGATTACTTGTACTTTTCTCTTTCGCTGCTTTGGTTTTGAGACGGGTCTGGTTTATAAAAACCGCGAGTGTAGCAATGATTAATGGTCTTCGCTACGTTGCTTGATAAGCGTGATGGCTTGATAGGGATGTATTTTATCACCTAATACACTAACAATGATATTTCGCTGGGCACATAAATGTCTTAGCAGTATGGTATCAGGATGATCAGCGCTGGCTAATAGTATGCGTTCAGGGTCACGGCGCAATATCGCCCGTGTTGCCTCTGCAATCGTTGGCTTAATGCGGTTACGATTGGCAATATCGTAGTCTGCTGCCAGCTTGTCGATTAAAGCAGCTGTCTGATAGCGCGGCTGCTGAAACGTCGGCAAGCACGGCAAAGATGGGGCTAATGCACGGCGCGCTGCATCGATATGAGCGATGAAAGCTAAGCTATGGTCTACCTCAATTAAGTTATCATAAAACACGCTGCGGTGTAGCCCCAATGCTGGCTCAGTATATAAGCTACGTGATATAAGCCCCGAAACCGTACTATTTAATAGCCCTGAGGGAATCAGCCAGTCATCAATGCTAGCTGCAAGCCAAGCAACGCCAGCTGGATCAGCCAGCGTTAATAAGGGAATAACATCTGCCCCTTGATGAAAGATATTGGCAAAGTTTGCATGGCTAGGATCGCTAAATTTTTCTAAACTATGAACAAGCTCTTGATAAATCGCGCCTTTGCCTGTCCAGCCATCAACAAATACGATAGGGCTATCTGGATGAGCATTCAATATCATCTGTAACGCAACTGGATCAAGTCCGCGGTCGCGAATGATGCTGATACCATAATGCACACTCGGCAAAGCATAGCCGCTATTAACATCTGCTAATGCGCGTTGCAACAAAACGCCAACTGGCAAACCTGCGCGCACCAAACTGACTAAGACTAGCGGGCGCTCATTACTAACGATATGTTCATTTCGAGATTTTTGAAAAATGTGGTGTAGCGTATAAGCCAAATTAGCAATATCAGTGGCAGTCCTCTCAGCTCCTTGCTCTAATGCTTGCGTATATAGCTGCTCATGCATAGCAGTAGGCGCTTGCTCCAAGGTCAACATATCAGAATAATGACGTTGCCCACTTTGAATAAGTGCTTCTTTTTGACTGACTGGTACATCGGCGACCGCGTCTTTAGCGACTATATCGAGCAGTACAGTCACATCACTTGCAAGATAGCTGCCTGAGCCATATGCTTCTAATTTTTGAACATTAGGGTTTGTTATATGATGAGTCATAAAATAATTTCTACTTCTATAAACGGCGGCGATTATTGTTTTTATTTAGGAGAGATTAAGTGTTTAGAATGATTGAGAGCTAAGTCGTTCATGTAACTGACCATGATTGGGCATACCATACCAGTCAAGCAGCTGTAAAAATGGTAAATCAGCCAAACTGTCACCAAAGCCAAAGCTTGGTCGTTGACTGTCTAAATGATTAGCTAACAAGAACTGTACCGCATGGCGCTTATGAACTGCGTGCGGCAATATCGCTAGATTATTCGCATTCACGTGCACATAAAAATCCTGCTCAAAGTCTCGTATTAATGTTGGCAGTTTTGCAGCGAGATCTACTAATGCTTGATGGTCTTTTTGCCCATGCTTAATAGCCAGATAAATGGTTAATTCTCTATTATCAGCGCCATTGTTAAAGCTATCGATATGCGGTGTAAAGACCAGCTGGCTACTGTCATTTTTGCTGTGATTCGCGAATAGCTGGCTCAGCTGCTGCAATTTTTCTTGCAATGGCGCAAGCTTATTATACATATGCTGTTGCCACTGGGCTTGTAACATACCGTCTTTGTCAAGAATAATCGCGCCATGAGTCAAAATTTGCCAGCTATCAAAAGGCAGTTTAACACGCTGGATTTCACTACGGTCACGTGCCGTCACTACGATTAGATCAGTGCTAACAAGTAGCCAGTTAAAAAACGTGGCTTGGCGCTGACTCATAAAACTTAATGGCTCGCCTTGTTTGTTAACGGTTGCGCAAACTAAGTTTTCAGCTTCAGTGGTGGGTAAGTCCCATGCGTCAATTTTACGCTGAGTTTGAAAGAGCGTATCGTCCAAATCCATTAGCGCGTAAGGCTTGAGAATATCAGGCTTGGCTTGAAAGAATGGGCTGGTCATAAAGGTGTCCGTAAGGGTTGAATGTGAAAAGCAGAGCGGGATTTAGATGGTGGTTTTAATGGGACAGTTCTTATAAAATAATTTACAGCGTCGGACTCACCACCAACACATTATCCAAACCTTGCCACATGTCATCAACGCTATCAGCGGACGTTTCCACACACAAGACAATCAAATCCCAATTGCTAGGTGTAACGTTGTACGCAAAGTTGGTCATACCAAGCCCATAATTATCATTAAAACTTAGCATCGAGGTAATTGCGCCACCAAGCGCAATCGGTGAGCGGGTTAACGCACTAAAATTAACCGTATTCTTACTATTCTCTACATGCGTATTTTGCGCAAGCCATTCCGCCAATAAAAACGGCAACCAAACAAACTCATTACTGCCCAATACTAAGATACGCTGTGGCAACTGTTCTTTATCAAACGGCTCTTTCTCAGGTTGAGCTTGCTTGTTAAAAATGTTAAAGGCAGTTTGAAACTTCAAAAGATAATCATCAAACCCATCGGTGCTATCTAGAGTTGGGAAACGTCCCCAATTACCAGTGTTACCTAGAGACTGACTGCCTGCTTCAGTTGTATCAACCGACGGCATCGTTATTGGTTCAGGATTGGGCGCATCCGTCCAAGTCCATGCACCAGACAGTAGATGATGACGTTGAAAGTGGATATTGGGCAGGCGTTTTGCGATTTGGTCAGACACAGCTTCATTTACATCGGCTGCATTCTGATTCTGGTTTAAAGACCAATCAACCAAAGTGGTAAGATGTACTTGCTCTAGTTGGTCAAGTCCTGCGTTACGAAGGGCAGTGACGACATTGACGCAAGTATTGCCTGTCGATGCTTCATCATCCACCATAATCAAGGTCTTGGTCGCTAGTAACTGCGCTTGGGTCACTGTATCTGCACTTTGATAAATGAGATGCTGGCTGGCATGACTGTGGTCTTCGCTGAAAGTGGTTAATAAAGAGTCGCTGCTACTGTCATGACTGTCATCGTGTTGCGCATGACGCGTAGAGTTCAATAGTAAGGCATTGGGATAACGCGTTTGTAGCGCTTGATGTACCCCCGCAGATAAGCCGACGGCTGTCTCAGCCATGCCGATGACTAAAATCGGCTCAGGCAAATCGCTAGGAACCAAATTCGCCAAGTCAGTAAAAGCATGACGCATGGTGCTAGGAGCCACTGGAATATGACGACCTAATACTTTTGAGACAAACAAAAAGGCACGTTTTGGGTTAATGCGTTGTGCAAAGCCAAGTAAGTCTTCTAATTGATAATCGTTACTTGGTTCTGCCCCATTTCTCGTAGTGGCTGAATTGGTTTGATAGGTTAAATCAAGATTGCCGCGTGGTAGGGTAATGGTGCAGACATAGCTTTTGTTCATGGAAATACTGTTTGTAGTCATATAAAGGTTTCAACGTTATTGAGTGCTAAAATCGTAGTGTTTCTTTTGCAAGGTTTAGTTCTTGAGCTTTTTCTTGAAGTACCAGTTTCACAGATTCAGGTAAGTGAGTGTATTTGTCAGGATGAAAATCTTTGATCTTTAACCTATAAGCTCTACGCATTTCTTCGATAGTAGCTCCTTCTAACAAACCAAGAATCTTTAATGCTTTTAGATTATCAGAAGCTTCTGTAGGTTTGTCTTGGTTTTTAAGGGTTTCAAAACCAGAGTAAACATCCTCTAATATTTCATTGCTAATGCCCATTAATTTGCTCAGATTTTTAATCTCTGCTAGACCTTTTTCTATATGCAACCATTTTCCTGACTCTAAGTTATTGATTATTATTCGAGCTGATGCATAGAAAATAGTATTCTTGTCATTAGTAGTATTTGCTCTATTATTGAAATCCTTAACACATTCTCTCAAATCTATTGAAGTACCTGATAAGATTTTCATTTGATTTTTTAAAAATCTCGTTCTTCTGGATTGTTTTCTATGTGATTTGAAAAAACATTTTTGATAACTTTAATGTTGTCTTTGGAGCAAGATTTTGAATCATTAGAGTCACCTTTTTTTATGGAGTAGTAAGCCAAAATTTTTATTGTAGGAATGAACCATTCCATAAGTAAAAAAGAGCTAGAGCTTATACGAATTTCCTCTTGAGATTTGAGTTTATCGAGAATAACGCCATCCTTTAAAAGCGTAATATTAAAATCTAAGGTGATATCTTTATTTCTAGGCAAAATTAAAGCATTGATAGGCACACTTATTGAATAAGGACCATTATTATCGTTATTGCGAGCACCAGTTATAAAGTTACCTTCTTCATCATTAAAAATATCATAATAACTTTTTACATTTTGTCCCTGATAAGCAAGTTCAAGAATAACAACTTCTGTTCCATAAGGAATAGTATCCATACTTAAGTGTATAGTTAGTCCAGAATAAAAGAGATACATCCC
>NZ_DKHR01000042.1:0-14116 GCF_002453835.1 Psychrobacter sp. UBA6739 | reverse complement strand
GCATCAGGTTAGACTAATAAGCGAACAATAAAAAAGCCCAGTCATCATACGGTGACTGGGCTTTTTTATGTCTATTGGTTTTGTTATATCCAGTTCATTATGGTTTGGATAAGCTGAAATTAATATATCAACGATCATAACAAGAGACAAACTCTCTAATCGCCCAGCCCCAATGCCTGTATTCGCCCTTGTAATAGCCTTCTAAATATACCCACGGACGGTTTTTATTATCGTAAGTGGTATCTGTGACATACACCTCGCGATCATTACGCAGCTGATTAATAACCTTGCCATTAGGTTCATCACGAATATTTAATGGAGTACCCGTCGGATCTGTTACTTTGCAAACTCTCTCGGCATGCGCGGCATTTATCCCAACAGTCGTGGCCAAAACAGATACAGCAATGGTATAAGCCAAACGTTTCATCTCAAATCCTCATTATCAACAAATGTCTTATTAATCTCTGATATCTTATCAGAGTTCACATTGCGGTATCTGCGATTTTATAAGATATTTACGTTTTATTGATTTCGATAAAGACTGAAGCCATAACCATGCTGAATAGTTTTTAATATCAGTATTTATTGAATGATTTATTCTATTGCCAACCCGTAAGATCCTCGCTACCATCAATCCTATAAGGATTTTATAGAATGTATAAATACTTTATAACGTACAAATTTTTAGGCTTAACACAAGGACGTTTTAACCATGTTCGGGATTGAGAACTATCTAGGGTTTATCATGGCAGCTATTTTGTTAAACCTGACCCCAGGCACGGACAGCATGTACATCATTACCCGTAGTATTTCGCAGGGGCAAACGGCAGGGTTTTATTCTGTGTTGGGTATTACTTCAGGCATTTTGGTGCATACGCTACTGGCTTCGCTAGGATTGTCCGTGTTGCTGGCTAACTCCCCTACGGCATTTATGCTCGTAAAATATATTGGTGCCAGCTATTTGTGCTATCTAGGCGTCAAAATGCTCATAAGTCAACAACAGCCTTTGATAGCCGCGAGTTTGCAGGATGACGAGAAGCCAAAGCCCGTTCAGCCTTTAGATCACTGGCAAATATATAAGCAAGGCGTGCTCACCAATACCTTTAATCCAAAAGTTGCATTATTCTTTTTGGCGTTCTTCCCTCAGTTTATCGATGCCAGTTATGCTTATAGCATGGTGTCGTTCGTCATTTTAGGACTGACCTTTGCTGTCACTGGCTTTATATGGTGCTTATGCTTAGCATTATTGGCGTCAAAATTCAGTGAAAACCTGAGAAAAAAGCCCTCTATCGAAGCCATTTTAAACAAGATAAGTGGTGTGGTATTTATTGGCTTGGGAATTAGGCTGTTGACTGAGAAGAGTTGAAACCATTGGAATAAATAGCAGAGGAAATAATAATGAACGATGATACTAAGCAAAAAATTACTTTATTACTTGAAGAGTTAATTAATACTCCATGCTCAGAGTCAAGGCAGGTAGCAATAAAGCGTGAACTAGACAAACTGTCTCCTGACCCATTTTGGAGTGACTATATATTCTGGAGTGATGAATATGTAAACGAAGACTTAAGTATCAATTATGAGAAATTTTTTGATAAAATTTCTGAGTATCCAAATTCTCATGAGTATAAAACAAAAAGTCGCATTTTAGAGCTAGCACAAAAACTTGTTATTAGAGATTTCTCTGAAATTAGTGAAGTTGATATCGTAAATGAAATCAATGAACTGTCTCCTGATATCAGCTGGACTAATTATCTTTTTGTTGATAAGACCTGCTTAAACAATGACGGCAGTATCAATAAAGAAGCATTCTTAAATAAAATATTTAAGGAGAGCTGGAATGAAAACTTTAGATAATTCATTGGAATAGATTTGCAGATACGTGTTTCCTTTTTCCCAGATAATAAAAAAACCCAATCCCCTAGTTCGACTGGGAATGGGCTTTTTATCATATTAAGCTTAATTAACCACTAACCTGCGTCTTTGCTCTCAGCAGCCAATTGACGTAGTACATAGTGCAACACGCCACCATGACGCACGTATTCGCGCTCTTTTGGCGTCTGTAGCATAACATTGACATCAAAGCTCTCAGACGAACCATCGGCACGTGTAGCCGTAACTTTGGCGGTATTGCTCTCGCCATTATCTAGACCTGTAATACTAAGTACTTCAGAGCCGTCTAGATTATAAGTTTCTGCATTTTCACCGTTTTTAAAGGTCAATGGCAACACACCCATACCGACGAGGTTTGAGCGGTGAATACGCTCAAACGAGCTGGTCAATACTGCTTTTACGCCAAGCAAAATCGTACCCTTCGCTGCCCAGTCACGGCTAGAGCCAGAACCATATTCTGCGCCGCCAAGTACCACGAGCGGACGCTTGTCTTCTTTGTACTTCATAGCCGCATCATAGATGGCCATTTCTTCGCCGTCTTGAAGCGTGGCGCTATCGCCTTTGAAGTAATAAGTATAGCCGCCCTCTTTGCCAGCCATCATGGTATTTTTGATACGGATATTGGCAAAGGTACCGCGCGTCATGACCGCATCATTACCACGGCGTGAGCCATAGCTATTGAAGTCGGCTTGCATCACACCGCGCTCTTGCAAGTACTTACCTGCTGGCGAATCTGGATCGATATTACCCGCTGGCGAGATATGGTCAGTGGTGATTGAGTCACCGAATAGACCTAAGATGCGTGCGCCTTCGATATCAGGAATACCTTCTGGCTCCATGGTCATACCATCAAAGAACGGCGGGTTTTTGATATAAGTCGATTCTTCGCTCCACGGATACAGCTGGCTATCGGCTGAGCTAATGGCGTTCCATGCAGCACTACCGTCAAATACTTCGCCGTAGTTTTTACGGAACATATCCGCATCGATATTATTAGCTATCAGCTCGTTAATTTCTTCTGACGTTGGCCAGATGTCTTTTAGGAATACATCTTTGCCATCTTGATCTTGTCCTAGCGGTTGGGTGGTCAAGTCGATGTCAACTGTACCTGCCAGCGCATAAGCGACCACCAATGGTGGTGACGCCAAATAGCTCGCTTTCACATGTGAGTGAATACGACCTTCAAAGTTACGGTTACCCGATAATACAGCAGCGGCGACCAAATCTTTTTCTTCAATGCCTTTTTCAATCGATTCTAAAAGCGGTCCTGAGTTACCGATACACGTGGTACAACCATAACCCACTAAATAGAAGCCTGTTTTTTCAAGCTCGTCCATTAGCTTAGATTTTTCAAGATAATCGGTGACGACTTTCGAACCGGGTGCCAATGAGGTTTTGACCCAAGGCTTGGCTTTTAGACCTTTTGCAGCGGCTTTTTTCGCCACCAAGCCCGCGCCAATCATCACCGCAGGGTTTGAGGTATTGGTACATGAGGTAATCGCTGCGATAACGACAGAACCATCACGCAATTTATGGCTCTTATCATCGATATTGACGTCAGAGAAAACATTAGGCTTAGCATAGAGTCTATCCGCTTGCTCTTGCTCGCCGCCTTCTTCATCAAAGCGTACCTTGCCTTCGACTTCTGACTTGCGGTCTTTGGTCATTTTTTCTAAAGTTTCGCCAAATTTTTCGTGCATATCAGATAGATTGATACGCTGCTGTGGCAAGTTCGGACCGGCAAGTGCAGGCTGTACTGATGATAAATCTAGCTCTAATTTACTTGAATAAGTCGCTGCTGGCGTATCGGCATCGTGCCATAAGCCTTGCGCCTTGGCATACTTTTCGACCAATTCAATCTGACTTTCTTCACGACCTGATAGACGCAGATAATCAATCGCCATTTGGTCAATCGGGAAAATACCACAGGTTGCCCCATATTCTGGCGACATATTGGCAATTGTTGCCCTATCAGCAAGCGGCATACTATGTAAACCTTCGCCATAAAATTCAACGAATTTACCAACCACACCATGCGCACGTAGCATTTCAACCACACGCAATACCAAATCCGTCGCAGTAACGCCTTCGGTCAATTTACCTTTTAGCTCAAAGCCGACCACTTGTGGAATCAGCATCGATGACGGTTGACCGAGCATTGCTGCTTCCGCTTCAATACCGCCGACACCCCAACCAAGCACGCCAATACCGTTAATCATCGTCGTATGGCTGTCCGTACCAAATACCGTATCAGGATAAGCCGTCAGCTCACTTTTACCATCAACATTGACATCAGCAGCCATTACAACACGAGCTAAGTATTCAAGGTTAACTTGATGCACAATACCCGTCGCTGGTGGTACGACCACAAAGTTTTTAAACGCATTACGACCCCAATGCAAGAACTCGTAACGCTCATTGTTACGTTTAAATTCAATTTTTTCGTTCAAGTCTAGTGCATCTTCTCGGCCATAAGCATCGACTTGTACAGAGTGATCGACAACCAATTCACTCGGGATAAATGGGTTAATTTGCTCAGCTTTACCGCCAAGCTCAACCACGGCATCACGCATGGCTGCCAAATCGACCACTGACGGCACACCAGTGAAATCCTGCAAGACTACACGGGCTGGCATAAAGGCGATCTCTTTTGACGCTTCTGCGCCAGCGTCCCAGTTGGCGACGGCTTCGATATGGTTTTTGCCGACAGATTGACCATCATCTTCATTACGTAATAGGTTTTCTAAGACGATTTTCATACAAAATGGCAATTTGCTGATGTGCTCAAAAGTTTCGGTCAGCTTTGGCAAACTGTAATAGGCATGTTCCTTGCCATCGACCGTAATGGTGTCTTTTACATTAAAAATATCACTCATGATAGCTTCCTTATCGTTGTTATAGATCCTAAGCCCAAACGGTTATAGGTTTATGCTGAGGATTGGTGGCTAGATAGATGATTGTACGAGTTGTATTCAAAATCGTTATTATTTGACACAATACAATATAAAGTTGAGTTAACAAAATAGCTAAGCGACTCTTTAGCACTTAACAATAACGCTCTTTTACCATAACAAAACGGCGGCGCTTTGTTAACGTCTAGACGTTGTCAAATCGTGGCATAATCGTAAACGTAACAAGGGTTTAACGTTCTATTATTAAATATCAATATATTTCCCAAAGAAATATTAGAATCAAAGGTAGTGGGTAAACCAGTCGCAGCATACGAGCCTTATCCGTTAGACGTTTGGCTGCGCTATGCTATTATGGTGCGCTTTTTTACCGCTAGGCAAACGCCTCGAAACAATCGTTTCGCGCGCTACTTATTGATGAGTTTTTATGGCAAATTTTAACACCCACCTGAATGTTGCATTCATGGTCAGTGGTACGCTCAGTTTGACGGTTTATAAAGCGGGATTGATTGATGACTCGGGGTTTTTAGTTTGCGTGGCGCTCGGCACCATCGGTGGGCTGCTGCCTGATTTGGATTCTGATAACTCCACACCGATTAAACTTGGTTTCAATATCACCTCATTTATTTTTGCCTTTGGTTTGGTCATGCATTGGCGCAGTGAACTGAGTTTGCTCGCCCTGATTGCATTATGGCTAGCAGGCTACGGCTTTATGCGTTATGTGGTTTTCTCTATTTTTACCAACATGACCGTGCATCGCGGTATCATTCACTCTGTACCTTATATGGCAATTTTGGGTTTGGGGCTGACTTATTTAAGCTACTACGTCTTGCACCTCCCATTAACGGCAAGCTGGTTTTACGGTTTATTTTTATTCGGTGGCGCACTAGTGCATTTAACATTGGACGAGCTATATAGTGTTAATTTATCCAATATGAAAATGAAGCGCTCATCAGGTACAGCGATGAAGTTTTATCAGCCTAAAGATAAGTGGTGGTATTTATTGCTATATACACTGCTCGCCATGTTGGTTTATTTTGTCCCACCGTTTGATGCATTTTGGCAGCAGCTGCGTGACCCAGCACCATGGGCACAGCTAAAAGTTGGCATATTGCCAGAACTGATAAAAAGCATGCTGCGATAAAGATACGGTAAAGCAGTAAAACCCAAACGAAAATGAGAATAAAACATGCAATCTAATCTACACGTTTGCCCTTGCCAAATTCATCCATCATCAAGCGCTATCAGCTCACCACTACTTTATAAAGATTGCTGTCAGCCTTATCATGAGGCTGTTTATAATGATGCTGTTTATAATGGTGAGGTTGACAAAGCAGAGGGTATAAAAGCGGAGACAGCCGAACGTCTCATGCGTACGCGCTATAGTGCCTTTGTGTTGATTAAGACAGACTATATCGTCAAGACCACTCTAACCGCGCAGCAAGACTTGCTAGATATCAAGGCGATTGAATCGTGGGCAAAAGAGACGAATTGGGCAGGATTAGAAATCGTAGCGCACACGCCAAAGCTAGGCAAACGCCATGCGCAAGTTGAGTTTAAGGCTTATTTCAAGCCAACTAATAATGCAAGTACTTTAGAAGAGAAAGTGCAGGCGCATCATGAATTGTCTGCCTTTGTGAAGGTGACAGACAAAATCAATAATGAGGCGCGTTGGTACTTTTTAGATCCGACTGTTTCAATGTCTGTGACGCAAAAGCAGCCGTGTATTTGTGGTTCAGGTGAGAAGTTTAAGCGGTGTTGCGGCGCTTATATCTAACTGATATTTAGTCAATATTAAATATTGCTCGACCCTAAACACTCGCCCCAACCGACCGCGCTACCGCAATCCCTTCCTCAATCGTCAAAAACTTCCGCTGACTTGGGCTGTCTTTATAAATAACATCACCATCTTGAAATATCAGACATTCATTGACGGCTAACTGTTGCCATTTTTCATTTTCAGTGAGCGGAACAGTGACTAAGATGGTAACTTTATCCGTGTCTGTAGTGACATCACCAAAGTTAATCGCTAAATCATCATCTGCCAATTTCGCCTCGCCAAATGGTGCTTGACGCGTGAGATAAAACAATAAACTCCCCGCATAAGCCAATTGCCAGCTACCATTTGATATCAAGCAATTAAACAACCCATTGGCGGATAAATAACGACATTGAGTGGTCAAAAAGTTAAACAGCGTTTGGTCATCAGGGCGAGTTTTAAAGCTACTTTTTAAACGATTAACAAGGTAGCAAAAAGCCATCTCAGAATCGGTATTACCGACTGGCTGGCAATGTGAGGCGTTGCCGTTGTCTTGCAAGCGCTGACAGCGTTTGATAAATTCGCTATTCATCTGACCGTTATGCGCAAACACCCACTGCTCACCCCAGACTTCGCGGACAAAAGGATGGGTATTCGCCAAGCAATTTTGCCCTTGGGTCGCTTTACGAATATGAGCGATAACATTCATGGCTTTGATTGGATAGTTATTAACCAAATCAGCCACGGGCGATAAATGGCTTGGTTTATTATCGTGGAACAAACGCAAACCAGTTGAAGCATTCTCTGGTTTGTCACTATTAGTGCACTCACTACGCTCAAAAAATGCAATGCCAAAGCCGTCTTCGTGGCTATCGGTCATGCCACCGCGGCGACGAAACCCTGCAAAGCTAAAACCAATATCGGTTGGGGTATTACAGTTCATTCCTAGGAGTTGACACATTTATACTTCACCGCCGTTATTGTCGTCTTGTGCAGGATTTAAGGTAGGGTTAATTTTGGCGGCTGACGTTTCATCAAACACCTCATAAGGCGTTGCCCCATCAGTGTCAATATTCGCCAAAATGCGTTTGGCGTGCGCTAAATCAATATCCTGTACCCACAGCACAATCCCAGAATTCATACCCGGCATTGCGCTCAGCGGTTGCAGAGACACCGTAATACCATTGTTACGAAGCAGATTGGCATGCAGTTCACCTTGCATATTGGTGTCGTAGCGTGCCAGTTTGTGCCAGTTATCAACTTGATCGGTCATGATAAATTCCTTTTAGATATTTATAAATATAACTCGTTGCGATCATTCTATTAGCAACCGAAACCTTGTGACCAATTAATTTGATTTAACGGATAAGCATCAATATGGAAACCGTTTGGATAATCTTTAAAGCCAGATTGTGATTTTAATTGCTCAATAGCAGCTTGTGCTTGTTGCTCAGTCGCAAACACACCGATTATCTTAAAATCTTCGACATCGTTATTTTTATCATCTTCTTTATAACGCGCATGCTCTAGTACAAACACGGTACTTTGCGCTTTTTCTACATGTGACCAATGATAAGCAGCAAGGCGTTTCATCAGGTCAGGATTTTTGACCATGATGTTATCGCCCGTACGACCTTCGGTACGGTTATAGTGAATAACGTTTAAACGCAATAGCCAAAAAATCACCGCCGCTTTTGCGAGCATCACTGGTAAGGCACGTTTTTCATCTTCACCGAGCATGCGTTTCGACTCATAGCCTTGTAAGAAAGCCGCCATTTTACTGCGGTCAAAATTCACCGACTCACCTTGCTCAGCATCGCCCCACGTGGTACAAAAATCATTAATCGTAATGGCAATATCCATCACATAATGTTCGACGCTAACTTCGGTAAAGTCTAGCAATCCTGTTAAACGCGCTGCGCCTTTTTGGCTATTATTCAACGATAAGTCCCATAAAGTATTATCAGCAAACATATCTAAATGACATAAGCCTTTTGGCAAAGTGGCAAGCGGCAAATCGGTATAAGACTGCCAAATATCACTCATCAATTTGGCTTCGTCAGCTGGCATAAACTGCCTTTCACGGTCGCGCACATCACTCCATAGATATAAAGGCACGCCATATTCTTCCGCAGGTTGTAGTGCTTGCAATGTCTCATGCAGCATCGCTAAAGCAGCACCAATTTCATGACACATCGCTTGCGTCGTCTGCTGTGGATGCGAGCCTGCTAGGCATGGCACTAAGGTAATTGCTTTATTGTCATAGCGTATGACATAGCCTTTTTCTGCGCTATCAGCGCCTAAATCAAGCAATGATAACGGCGCAGCGACCGGTAACTTACCGTCCAGTTGATTTAAGATGACCGCCATCTTTTCGATGTCTTCTGGTGGACGCTCTTCAAATAAGGTAAATACATAAGAGTGTGCGCCATCTACATCGTCAGTCGTCTGAATAAACCAGTTAGAGTTTTTGATACCTTGGGTAATCGGAATGGCACGCGCAAAAGACACGCCAAAACGGTGGCAAAAATCGGCAAACTGGTCATCGGTTAACTGGGTATAGACGGACATGACATCTCACTTATGGCAATTAAAAGAAGGTAAATAGGATAAATATCGACGGTAATGACAGTGATTGTACCGTGCATGAGCAAACTTTGGTTAAAAGCATAATAATCTTGCGAAAACCTGCCTGAGATGGCGGTGATTTTGCTAGACTAGCGCTTATAGAATGAATTGATTATAAGGCGAAAGTCCCTATGTTAGCAAAGCGTATCATTCCTTGTTTGGACGTTGATAATGGTCGTGTGGTCAAAGGCGTACAATTTGTCGATATTAAAGACGCAGGCGATCCTGTCGAAGTAGCGAAACGCTACAACGAACAAGGCGCTGACGAAATTACTTTTTTGGACATTACTGCGACCAATGACGAGCGCGATACCACCTACCATACGGTCGAGCGTATGGCGGAAACGGTATTTGTGCCATTAACTGTCGGCGGCGGTGTGCGTAAAATCGCTGATATCCGTAACTTACTCAATGCAGGTGCGGATAAAGTAGCTATCAATTCTGCGGCGGTATTTACGCCTGAGTTCGTTGGCGAAGCGGCGCAGAAATTTGGTAATCAATGTATCGTCGTGGCTATCGATGCCAAACGCGTTGCAGACATTGATGTTCATGGCATCATCATGCCGCGTTGGGAGATCTTTACCCACGGTGGTCGTAAACCAACGGGGATTGATGCGGTGGCTTGGGCGAGCAAAATGGCTGAGCTTGGCGCTGGTGAATTACTGGTCACCTCGATGGATGGTGATGGCACCAAAAAAGGCTATGATCTGGCATTAATGAAGCAAATCACTAACCGCGTCAATGTGCCTGTTATTGCTTCAGGCGGCGTCGGCAATTTGCAACATTTAGCCGAAGGGGTGCTGGAAGGCGGCGTCGATGCCGTCCTTGCTGCCAGCATCTTCCATTTTGGTGAGTATACGGTTCAAGAAGCCAAAGCTTATATGGCAGCGCAAGGCATACAAATGCGTCTATAGTACGCTCGTAAAGTACAAATAAAACAGAAAAAAATGTTATCATAGCGCTAACCACTTATTTTCGTTCATTTAACTGATTATCTAACGGATAATAAGCCATTTGAACCTAGCGATATATTTAGCGCATTATTTATGCCTACATTTTAATTAAAAGCCCATTCGGCAAAGGATTTTTTATGTCAAATCTACAACAGCAGCGCAATGACGTGACTCATATCGATGGTAATTTACATCAAAACAAAGACGTTCGTATTGGTATCGTCGTCGGTCGTTTTAATGGTTTTGTGGTTGAATCATTGGTAGATGGCGCAATTGATGCGCTACTACGTCACGGTGTATTGGGTAGCAACATCACCGTAATCCGTGTACCTGGTGCTTTTGAATTGCCATTGGTTGCCCAACGTGCCGCTGAGTCTGATCGCTTTGACGCCATCGTTGCTTTAGGTGCGATTATCCGTGGTAGCACGCCGCATTTTGATTTCGTTGCAAGCGAATCTGCAAAAGGCTTAAGCGCGGTAGCTATGGACTACAATATCCCAGTTGCCAATGGCGTACTGACGACTGACAGCATTGAGCAAGCGATTGAGCGTGCGGGTACTAAAGCGGGTAACAAAGGCTCAGAAGCGGCAATGGTTGTACTAGAAATGCTTGCGGTACTATCACAATTAGATATTGAAGATGACAGTGAAGATGCTTAATCAAGCCGTCATTTGATAGGCTGTTTGTTATTTAATGAGCGCTGTGGTTCTTATGAGCTTTCGTTTTTATCGAGACCACAGCGTCAGTGTTACAAAGACTGTCACCAAGTACACTACAAAACTCGACTGGCAAAGCCTGCCAGCTAACTACTATTTAACATTTTATTTTAAAACTTTTATCTTAAAAACTTTTTATCTTAGCAACTAGGTATAGACCCCCTATGACTGACCAACTCAAGCGCGCTATCAGCGCTGCGAAAACCGCCCAAACCAATGATAAACAAGCTGAAGCCACGCGCATCGCGAGCAGCAGTGCGGGTGATCAAATCTTCGATATGAGTGAGTCTTCTTACAAGACCAGTCACACCGCTATCCGTAAAGCGCGACGCTTTGCGATGCAAGGTCTATACGAATGGCTCGTCACTGACCGCCGCTTCGATATCGATGGTAAGCTTGGCTGGAAAGACAATGCCCCACACGATATCGCTGCTCGTACCCGCGCGACCAATGCCATGCATACCGTACATATTGGCTATTATCATGAAATGATGCGTGACATCCCAGAGCAGATCGAGGCGCTAGATATCCTTATCTCTCAGCATCTTGACCGTGAAATCGATAAATTGGACACCGTTGAACACGCCATTTTATTGATTGGTGCTTACGAGCTACAAAACCGCTTAGAAATTCCTTATAAAGTGGTACTTGACGAAGCGATGAAGCTGAATAATCACTTTGGCGCTACTGACGCGCATAAATTGATTAATGCCGTCCTTGATAAAATGGCTGTAGAGCTACGTGCTATTGAAGTAGAAGCAGATAGCAAAGCCAATTTACGCACCTCACAAAAAGCGGCTGCTAAACCTATAATAAAAGCGGATAGCAATGCTGACGATAACGCCGATATAGAAGATAGTGCTGATACAGCTGCCATTGAAGAAAAATCAACCGCTTCAAACAAGCCTCGTATTAGTGCCAATAATGCTACCGTCAAACGCAATAGTGCTAGTAAAGCTACTGCCAATATTAGTGACTTTAAAGCGAGCAAAAAAGCGATTGAAACAGACCGCACTGATGCAGACAGCAAAGACTAATTATGAATGAGTTTGAGCTGATTGAGCGTATATTCTCCCAAATGCAAGCTGCGCAGTCATTGTCTAGCATTGTCGACAAAGGCAGTGTTGAAAAAGGCATTGGTGATGATGCCGCGGTGATGAGCTTGCCTGCAGGCGCGCGCTTGGTCAGCTGTATTGATACGCTGGTTCAAGGTCGACATTTTAGCGCTGACTGGGAGCAAGTAAATAAGCTGGCATTTACCATCGGTTATAAATCCGTGGCAGTGAACGTCTCAGATATTGCCGCTATGGGTGCAACTCCGCATAGTATTCTACTGGCGTTAGCTTTGCCTGAGCGCTTGGCAAATGAGCACTGGTTAAGTGAATTTGCTAAAGGCTTATTTCATGCTTGCCAGCTATTTGGGGTGACGCTTATTGGTGGTGATACCACGCGCAGCGACAATTTAGTTCTGAGTGTCAGCGCACAAGGGTTACTCACCAAAGAGACGCCAGCCGTCTACCGTTCAGGCGCGCAAGTTGGCGATAAAATCTATGTCTCAGGGTCGCTTGGCGATGCCGCTTATGCGCTACAGCATCCTGATACTGCTGTCGGTATTGAGCTTGCGCATCGTCTACATATGCCAACGCCACGTATTGCACTGGGTGCAGCATTGGCAAAACTTGGTGCGACTGCGATGATAGATATCTCTGATGGTCTGTATCAAGACATTGGACATATCTGCCAACAAAGCAGCGTTAGTATGCGCATTCATCTTGATCAGCTACCTACTAGCAACGCATTGGCAAACGCTGAGTTGACCGAGCGCTTGTTGTGCCAGCTGACTGGCGGTGATGATTATGAATTGGCTTTTACTTTGCCTGCTCATATTGAACCACCTGTTAATGACAGTAGCAACACGCCTGTTACCTGTATCGGCGAAGTCATAACCGTAAACGAGCCAGATGCTACCAAAAATTTACGACCAGAGCTTTTTTATCAAGGACAGCCAATCACACCTACCCATCCCGCCCCCTTTACTACTTGGCCCAATCTGACGGGTTACCAACATTTTGCAGGTTAACCCATGATTGATCACAACCTATCTAAGCCTGATATCCGCAAAGCCAATGATTGCCCGCCGCTACCCGCCAATGCCAATATGCTTGACCGCGTAGTTTATTGGCTTGGATTAGGTTTGGGTAGTGGTCTGCCTCGCCGTGCACCCGGTACTTGGGGCACGGTTGGTGGCTTAATCGTCGCGATACCATTGCTAAGCTTAGGATTCGTGCCATTTTTGATTATTACCATTCTCTCTTGTGTGATTGGTAGTTGGATATGCGGTCGTACCTCAGAGCTAATGGGTGGTCATGATAACCCGCATATCGTCTGGGATGAATGGGCAGGCATGTGGCTTACCCTACTGCCGCTATCTTATATGGGTATCGCTGACGGCAATTTTTGGCAAAATATCGCCCAAACCTCTTCTATTGTTGCCATTATTATCGCCTTTATATTGTTCCGCTTTTTTGACATTATTAAGCCACCACCGATTGGCTGGGCAGATAAAAAAGTCGCGGGCGGCCTAGGTATCATGCTTGATGACATCATCGCAGGTATCATGGCAGCAGCCGTTTGGATCATTATTTATACCACCATCCTTTAATTGTTAAATTAGCCTCGCTTTTATATAAGCGACGGTCTTTCATAACCGATTGTCGTTTATAGTCCATCGTTTTTTTGACTCGTCCACTTTTTTAGTAATGCGTTTGTGACGATAGCCAATTTATCAGCAAGCCACCAGTAAATGGTAAGCCCATGACAAGCAACGTAAGTTACAAAGATGTCACGACATAGCGTTTTAGTTAAATGACGGTTTGCGTTATAATTTGAAATTATATTTTGTTACATTTGTAGGCTATTATGACAACTCCTCTCTCGGTAATCATCCTCGCTGCTGGCAAAGGCACGCGTATGCAGTCGGCTAAGCCAAAAGTGCTACAGACATTGGCTGGTAAGTCGTTATTGAGCCATGTATTAGATACTTGCCATCAGCTGACGGTTGACGAGACCATTATCGTTCATGGTTTTGGTGGTGAACAAGTCCAGTCCGAGATAACTGAGCAGTATGCGCATGCTTCGATTACTTGGGTCGCCCAAACTGAGCAGTTAGGAACAGGACATGCGGTCAAAGTGACGCTGTCTGATTTACCAAAAGAAGGGCAAAGTCTGATTCTTTATGGTGATGTGCCATTGGTCAGC
>NZ_DKHR01000035.1:53785-75881 GCF_002453835.1 Psychrobacter sp. UBA6739 | reverse complement strand
TTTTGAAGGCGTTGTAATTGCTAAACGTAACCGCGGTTTAAACTCAGCGTTTACCGTACGTAAAATCTCAAGCGGTGTTGGCGTTGAGCGTGCATTCCAATTGCATTCACCAATCATCGATAGCATCGAAGTGAAACGCCGTGGCGCTGTTCGCCGTGCGAAACTATACTACTTACGTGAGCGCTCTGGTAAATCAGCACGTATCCGCGAAAAGCTTGCTCCGCGTGCACCTAAAGCTGTTAAGCCAAAAGCTAACGCTTAGATTATATCCAGTATCTGCTTTTAAGCATTGTGCTTAATATTGCTTTATTGCTGAACCGTCTATTATGCGATTCGGCAATAGCGAAAAGCCAGATACAAGCCCTTATTCATAGGTTTATCATATAAATAAGCGGGTAGTACCAAAAAAGACAAAACCCCAATCTGTGCGTATGCCAGATTGGGGTTTTTGTTTCTGTTGTTTTAATTAATGCGCTTTAATTAATATGCTTTAAATCACAAATCTAGAGAAACGTTTTAAAAATTGCCTTTAAAGTTCTAACCATCGAGATTTTCGATACGGCTATTTTGGTCTTTAGATTTGCTGTACTTACGCAAGCGTATATAGAGTGTCTTAGTGACGGTAGCGATAATTTTTTGTTGATCATCGACGATATCTGCTTGGTATTCCCGAAATACTGGCTCGCCGTCTTTTGCTAATTCCTGAATCGTGGTGATTTCATTGCTAGGAATTTTTAGGCGCGCAGTGACTTTGCTATTACCAGGAGCAATAAACTCAATATGTGAGCTTTTGTCCCAGACCACGTAACTGCTGCCCAGTTGGTGCATCAGCATTATCATATAGAATGGATCTACCATCGAATACAGGCTGCCGCCAAACTGAGTGCCCACGATGTTTTTGTTCAGCGTATTCAGCCCCATACTTACCACACACAAACCTTGATCGAGATTGAGGTGATCGATTCTGATACCAGCGCCTACGTACGGTGCATAAGTGTTGATACGCAGCTTCAGTAGGTGGGGTGTCAATAACGGCATGATACTTTGTTTGGCTCTGCGTTTTAGCGTTTCAAAATTGGTAGGTAGCAAACTCATAAATTCGTCCTATTGCTTCTTTTATATTTTTTAGTGATACCGTTTGAGTCAAATTTTTTAGTGTACTTCTATCAAAGAGCAGTCACGAAAGGGCATTTATCATAAGTAAAAAATATAAAAACCGCTAGGCTTAAAGCGTAACTGACATGGATTTTCTATAGTTACTTAAAAGTTATAATAAACTATTTATTATAGCTATCTTTAATATTTAGTTATGTGATAACAAATATCTAGATACAGATAATTATTAAGAAAAAGGTCGTTTATTCTAATTTAAAGCCTATATTAAGTGTGTTTTTTCCTCATGGTTTTCTATTAAGTTCAATTTTGTATTAAGTGGAAACTTTAATTTATATATTATAATAGTGTATGGACTTTTTGAGTGGTTCTAAGTTCGCATTTCGAGTTCTTATGTCATACAATGGCTTGCAATTTTTAATGGACGCTTTAGTCACATTAAATTTCACTATCAAATTATCAGTTAAATAAAGCCTCAGTCGACATAAGGAAATGTGATGAGTAACACTCAGATCCCTTCTTCAGGGTCTAATCAGCAGTCATCAAATCCATCTAATTACGACAGCGAGCCATCAGGTAGCTACCTTGATTTACACAAACCAAGCGCAAGCTTTGACAGTCGTGACGCTTATCTAAATCATGAACTACAAATCATGCAGCCAAAACGTTGGCGTCCCAATTTGCCGTTTCGTGATTATCGCTTTGAGTATGAAGATACGATTCCTGCAATGGCGGCGACGATTGGTAAAGTGGTTATGGTGGGTGCTATTGCGGCAACATTTGCAGGTCCACTTGGTTTGGGCGATGCGTTTGTTTTAGAAAACGTTCGTTATGAGCTATTAATCGTTTCATTTTTTATCATCTTATTTTCAGGATTTCTACTCCCGACAGCCAACCTTGCAGGTACTCACGGCCCCCTTATTCCGCTTATTCCTATTGTCGTGGCCGCTGGCGGCCATCCCATGGCCTTTGGTCTGCTCATCGGTGCCTTCGGCTTGCTATTGGCAATCAGTAAAGGGGGCAGTCTGCTGGCAAACTTGACCAGTAAAGGCGTGTGCGGTGGCCTCTTGATTTACTTAGGGTTTATCGGTACCACCTCACAGGTCAAAAACCTCTTTGCTTGGGCAGAAGGTATTGGCATGTCGCATATTGCCTTTTTCATTATTTTGGCTACTATCCTGTTATATGCATTACTTGAGCATTGGCAAAAACGCTGGCTTGCGGTTCCGCTAAGCTGTGTCTTAGGTGGTGGTCTCGCTTTTGCATTGGGTGCGCCCTTCGAGTTCAAAACTGCACCAGGCTTACCAAATATGAATCCAATGTATTGGTGGGGAGAAAACACAGGTTGGATGTTAGGATTACCGACGGTTGAAAGCTTCATTGTCGTACTGCCGTTTGCTATTCTGGCGGTTGCGATGTGGTCACCAGATTTTTTAGGCCATCAGGTCTTTCAAAAAATCAGCTATCCTAAACGTACTGAAAAGGTACTCATGGATATCGATGACACAATGACCAGCGCTTCGTTTCGTCAGGTCGTCGGCTCTGTATTGGGCGGTGCTAACTTTGCGTCATCGTGGGGCACTTATATTGTTCCAGCAGCGATTGCCAAACGTCCAATTCCTGCCGGTGCCTTATTGACGGCTCTATTCTGTATCATTGCAGGTGTCTGGGGTTATCCAATGGATTTGGCTATCTGGCAGCCAGTGATGTGTGTGGCCTTGATCGTTGGGGTGTTTATTCCACTGCTTGAAGCTGGTATGGAAATGACTCGTGAAGGTAAAACCACGCAGTCTGCTGCGATTGTAGTCTTTGCTTCTGCATTGGTGAATCCTGCCTTTGGTTGGTCACTCACGTTGTTGCTCGATAACTTAGGCTTGATTGGCTCTAAAGAACGTAGCGCCAATTTGACTAAAATGAGCCGCTGGATCATACCGGGTATTATGTTTGTGGTATTGACTGGCGTGATGGCTATCGTTGGTATGCTACCGGGTATTCCGGCATTGATGGCTAACTTTCGTCATTAATAACATCTTACTTATCCACGAAAAAGTCAGCCTTAGTGTTGGCTTTTTTATGGGTGATGCTATGATAATAATTGGCTTGTAAAACAATGACTCCCGCCCCATAACTAGCAGTATTATAAGACTTTTAAGAGCAATAAATTCTATGGTCAATGTCTCAGAATCGAGTCCCATCGATGACAAGAAAGCCCGTCTTAAGCATTTAATTCAGCGCCTGCCAAATTTGCCAGGGGTCTATAAGATGCTGGGTAAAAATGGCGATATCTTATATGTCGGTAAAGCCAAGTCACTCAAGAGCCGTGTGAACAGCTACTTTGCTAAAACCATTGACCATCCAAAAACACGGGCGCTAGTGGCACGGATACATAATATTGAAACCATTATTACCCGTAGTGAGACCGAAGCGTTATTGCTCGAGCAAAACTTGATTAAAGAATATCGTCCGCCTTATAACGTACTGTTGCGCGATGACAAATCCTATCTCTATGTGTTTATTTCAGCAGATAAGCCTTACCCGCGATTGGCTTATGGTCGCGGTAAAGGCAATCACCAAAAAGGTCGCTTTTTCGGTCCTTTCCCCTCTGCTCATGCTGCCAAAGAGACACTGGTGCTGATGCAGAAAATGTTTCAAATGCGCCAATGTACCAATACTTTTTTTAAGCAACGTAAGCGTCCTTGTCTTGAGTATCAGATTAAGCGCTGCCGTGCGCCTTGCGTGGGCTTGGTATCGCCTGAAGAATATATGGAAGACGTCAATAATACTATTCGTTTCCTAAAAGGCGACTCTAGCGATATTCATAGCGCTTTGATTGAAAAAATGGAAGCTTCTGCTGAAGAATTAGACTTTGAAAAGGCAGTGTTTTATCGCGACCAGCTGTCTATGCTGCGCGAAGTACAAGCCAAGCAAGCTGTTTATACTGTGCAAGGCGAGGCGGATGTGATTGCTATTGCCAGTCAAGCAGGGATGACTTGTGTCAACGTCTTGACCGTACGTGGCGGGCGTGTGCTTGGCGGTAAGAATTACTTCCCTGATGTTGATAGCAGCGAGCCACTTGCTGATAATTTATCGGCATTTATTACTTCATTTTATTTTCAGGTGACGGATGACTTGCCACCCGAAATCATGTTGAGTCATGAATTACCGGATCAAGTGGCGGTCAGTGAAGCGCTAGCGAGCCATTTTGGCAGTAAAGTCGTGATCAAAACCAGTGTCCGTGAGCACCGTGCCGAATGGTTAGATTTAGCCAAACTCAATACCAATAATGCGCTAAAAACCAAGCTGGGCGACTATTTAGAGCTGCATGCGCGCTTTGGTGCCTTAAAAGATGTCTTAGCGGACGTCACTGATAGAACCGTTGATCGCATAGAGTGTTTTGATATCTCCCATACGATGGGCGAGGCGACCATTGGTAGCTGCGTAGTCTTTGACCAAGGTGGCTCGCGTCGCCGTGATTATCGTCAATATGCGATTCATGACATTGTCGGTGGTGATGACTATGCCGCAATGAAACAAGTGCTGACACGGCGCTATAAAAAGCAGCCATTGCCTGATTTGTTGCTGATTGATGG
The DNA here is from genome assembly GCF_002453835.1 of Psychrobacter sp. UBA6739. Classification (NCBI taxonomy): domain Bacteria; kingdom Pseudomonadati; phylum Pseudomonadota; class Gammaproteobacteria; order Moraxellales; family Moraxellaceae; genus Psychrobacter; species Psychrobacter sp. UBA6739. The sequence continues at coordinate 71,178 of NZ_DKHR01000035.1, read as the reverse complement.
TGGTAAAGGGCAGCTTGGCATCGCCAAAGAAGTGCTAACCGAGCTGGGTATTCTTGGTGATACTTTGCTGATTAGCGTGGCAAAAGGCGAAGGACGTAAGGCTGGGCTTGAAGTGCTGCATTTTATCGATCATGAGCCGTTAGATTTACCGATGGATAGCAAGGCGCTGCATTTACTGATGCATATTCGCGATGAGGCACATCGTTTTGCGATTACGGCGCATCGTAAGAAGCGTGATAAGCGCCGTTCATCGTCAGTATTAGAGGTGATTCCGGGGCTGGGTGAAAAGCGCCGCCGTGATTTACTCAATCATTTTGGCGGATTGCAACAATTGCTCGGTGCATCGCAGCAAGAATTGGCAGGCGTGCAAGGTATTGGGCCAGTACTTGCAAAAACGGTTTATAAAGTATTGCACGAGTAGGCGTTTACATTCTACCTACCTATCTATCTGTCTGTCTGTCTAAATTTTTAGTAGTAGGGTAAACAGTTTCTAATGTATTACATAGGTAATGGGTACAGTAACTTTTGTTGTAATAACCTCATTATCCTTAGTACCGGCTTTGAATATCATTTTTCTAGCATCACGTAGAGCACTTCGGTCTAATGACACGACGCCTGATGACTCAGTAACAGAAATGGAACTAATTTGACCAGATTTATCAATCAACATGCTCAGGACAACTTCATATTCCTCACCAGCTTTCAAACGTCTAGCTGCTCTGTGTGGAACTGTGAACTGAGGTTGACGCAATATTTCAGCAGGCTTAATAACAGGCTCTCTTATCGCTAGACTCTGACAGCCCGATAGTAATATGCCAGTAAAGATAAAGGGTAGTAGTTTCATAACCAGCTGACCTAGTCTGCTTTTATTTTATAAGTCACAAATTTAAAATCTAGTGCACTTTTTTCATCATGCATTTTCTCAGATTCTTCGGCCACTTCAAACTCATTTGGCAATTCAGGATAAAAAGCGTCGCCATCCGTAATCTCAGTATCGACGTGGGTCAGCTCAATGCGATCGGTATACATCAACGCATCGCTAAAAACGCGCTCGCCACCAATTACCCAAATAGTATCCAGATGCGCACCATGTGCCAGACTTGCCGCTTGCGTTAATGCATCATCTAAATTATGCACCAAGTAAACATTGCTTTTACCGACCAAACCTTTTTGTTCGGCATAATCTAGCTGGCTGCTGATGATGAAGCTCACGCGTTTTGGCAAAGGCTTGCTGCCCATGGATTCAAATGTCTTACGACCCATAATGACGATACCTTGGATCGCACCGTCATTTTGTTTAGTCGTCATGCTTTTAAAATGCTGCAAATCTGCTGAGATATGCCACGGTAGCTCATTATCTTTGCCGATACAGCGGTTGCTACTGATAGCTGCGATTTGGGCAACTTCGGTGTGGGCATAACTCATAACGTATCCTTTTTATTATCTTTTACAATTTTAAGCTTATTTAAATCAGTCAATCAGACAAAGGCTAGACTGCAACCTTTGCCTTAATCGCAGGATGCGACTCGTAACCATCAACGCTAATGTCTTCATATTTGAAAGCAAAAATATCTTTCACATCAGGATTAAGCGTCAGCGTTGGGAGCTTATAAAGCTCACGCGTCAACTGTAATTCAACTTGCTCGCGGTGGTTTTGATAAATATGACAATCGCCACCTGTCCAAATAAATTCGCCCACTTCTAATCCGCATACTTGCGCGACCATATGGGTCAGCAAGGCATAACTGGCAATATTAAATGGCACGCCTAGGAATAAATCTGCTGAACGCTGATAGAGCTGGCATGACAGTTTATTATCCGCCACAAAGAACTGAAATAGCGTATGACAAGGCGGCAGCGCAACTTGATCTGCTTCACCGGGATTCCAACCAGACACAATCAAACGTCTTGAATTGGGATTGGTTTTTATTTGCTCAATGACTTGGGTAATTTGATCGACACCATCGTTATTGTAGCTCCCATCTTCACGCTGGCTTGCGCCATAATTGCGCCACTGATGACCATAGACAGGGCCTAAATCACCAGCAGGGCGGTTAAAGCGTGCCGTCTGTTCAGCCGTTGACCACTCATTCCAAATGCGTACGCCATTGGCTTGTAGATAATCAACATGCGTACTACCACTTAAAAACCAAAATAGCTCATAGACGATAGATTTAAAGTGGACTTTTTTGGTGGTTAATAAGGGGAAACCATCAGCTAAATTAAAACGTAGCTGCGCACCAAAGTGGCTGAGCGTACCAGTGCCAGTACGATCGCCTTTTTCAGTGCCTTCAGTGAGGACAAGATGCAGCAAATCTAGATAGGCTTGCTCATTTTTACGCTGTTTGTTGTTACTAGTAGTGGAGTTGCTCATGGTCATAAAATTGCTCTTCTACGCTATTAAAACGCATAGTTGTATTGTTTTTTAACAGGTTGCTTGATGTGAATTATTGCTTAATAAGCCGACTGCTTACCCCAGTCATAGATACCACGTTTGTAAGCGTATACCAGCATAATGAAACCAATAATAATCATGGGAGCGCTGAGTATCTGCCCTTTGGTCATCCAACCTAGTAATACAAATCCTTGGTCAGCATCTGGTTGGCGGAAAAACTCAATGATGAAGCGGCTGATGCCATAGCCCAATAAAAATACTGCCGATGCTGCCATACGTGGGCGCGGTTTTGATGAGTACCACCATAGGAATAGGAATAATAATAACCCTTCGGCAAGTGCCTCATACAGCTGTGAGGGATGACGAGGTAGCAAATACTGCCCATTTACTTCAAGCATCAACTCTTGCAGCTCAGGGTTGGTTTGCAATTGCTGCATATCAGTAGCAGCCGCTTGCGGGAAGTAGGTAAGCCAGTTGTAGCCACCGTTAGAGACGCGGCCCCATAGCTCGCCATTGATATAATTGCCAATACGACCAAATAATAAGCCTGTTGGCACGCAAGGAACGATAAAGTCCAGCACCTGAAACGGGGTCTTTTTATACTTACGGGCAAAATATAACATGCCCAGTAAGACACCAATCATGCCGCCATGGAAAGACATGCCGCCTTCCCAGACTTTGAAAAGGTAAGCGGGGTTTTGTAAAAATTCACCGAATTGATAAAACAATACATAGCCGACACGACCGCCCAAAATGACGCCAAGTGCGCCAAAAAATACCAAGTCGGACACCATGTCAGTGTTCCAATTGTCACGTTTGGTGCTGCGATACCAAGCCAGACCAAAGGCGGCGGCAAATGCCAACAAATACATTAGGCCATACCAGTGCACTTCTACTGGACCCAAAGACAGCGCTACAGGATCGTACTGAGGATGTATCATCATAAGGGCATCATAAATTTGGTAATAGAATGCTGCTCATAATAGCAAAAATAGCCAGTGAGGCATACCAAATTACGGTGAGGCTCATCTCATGGTAACAACTTATCTGCTACGGGTAACATCTAGAAAGAAAGCCAGAAAACCGCTAAGATATAAAAAAGTTGCTGAAAATAAATGCCATCATAAATATTGCATCATTATATTTAATGAAGCGTTAGATATTGCGCGCTTGCGCTAATGCATCGTATTAATGGATTAACCGTATTTTTAAGGAATGATTATGCAAGCTAAGTTATCAAAAGTAGCAATACTACCTAATTTTTTACCCTCTAAAAAACAGTTGATGCAACTGGGTTTATTTAGCTTAGCGGCTTTAGCTTTGACTCCTGCTCAGGCAGTGAACAGTAGTATTGAGCAAGTGACCATTTATCAGGGCTTAGCTAGTGTGACTCGTGCGTTACCAATCAATGGTAGCGGTGAGCAGACACTGGTTTTTTCTTGTCTGTCCCCTTATATCGATAAAGACAGTGTGAGCGTACAAGCAGCAAAAGGCATCAATATTGGTGAAGTCAGTATCGAGACTTTAAGCGATGAGCAAGCAGCACAGTGTCAGTATCAAGGTGAGGCGAGAGTGCAGACACAGCAAGATAATTTGGCAGTTATCAATGCTGAGTTAGAAGCGGCACGCTTAGCTAAAGCTTACTTGCAGAATTTAACCAAGGTCACGCAAATCAGTACAGATGGCACGCTTGCCAATAATGCGCGCGATCTGGAAACCCAAGCGGTCAGTATCAATAAACGCATACTAGAAATTCAGCAGCGCCAAGCCCGTGCGCAAGATGCGCTCAACCAACTAATGGCGGGCAGCGCGACTTCCACTCAAAATAGTGTGACTCAAGTGAGTGTACGTACTGCCAGTCGAGTACCAAGCAGTGTGAAACTGCACTATCAAGTACGCGGCGCAGGTTGGGAGCCAACGTATCAAGCAAGGCTGAATACTGAAACCAAGCAATTAAATATCATTGCCTCTGCGGTTATTGCCCAGCAGACAGGAGAAAACTGGCTCAATGTTCCTTTGACGCTAAGCTCTGTCAATCCCAATCAAAACACGACCAGCCAATTACCTCGTGTAGAGCGTTTCTCGCTATATGAAGAAGATAGAGAAAACCGGACTATATCTGTACCACCTATGGCGGAAAACATGCCTGTTGTGGTATCTGCAAGAGACAGCTATGGCGGTGCCTCGACACCTAACATGGAGCCACTGCCAAGCTTTACCGTTAGCAGTCAGAATAAAAACGGCATTACCGAATACCGCTTGCCACAGCGTATTAGTATTCCAAGCGATGGCAGGCGCGTACGGACAGTCATTGATGAGCAGTCGGGCAGCAGCAAGCTATGGATTCGTAGTACGCCGAGTGTGGAGGCAGCTGGCTATTGGTATGCATCTGCACCGTTCTTGACACCAGCTTGGGTAGATGGTTCGCTACAGCTATACCGTGATGATAATTATGTCGGGCAGGCGCGCTATAATTATCAAGCGCTCAAAGAGCAAGGTATCGGTTTTGGTATTGACCCTAATACCATCGTAAAGCAGATAGCTGATGAAGATAAGCAGGGTGATAAAGGCGCTTTCAATCGCACGCAAACCTTGACTAACACACAAGCGTATCAATTTACCAATCAGCACAACCGACCTATGCATTTACAAGTATTAGGCAGTGAGCCGATTAGCCGCGACGATAGTCTTAAAGTAACCATCACTCATACACCGCCAGTGACTGAGCGTGACTGGAATGACAATAAAGGTATGGTTGCGTGGGAGTTCGATTTACCAAGTAAACAATCGAAAGTCATACAGTCGACCTCTCAGATTAGTTATCCTGCTAGCAAAAACTTATCAGTGAACTAATTTGTCAGTGAACTAAGTTCACACTTAAATCAAGCTTGGCTGTTTGCTAAGCATATTTTTAGTAAAATTAGGAGTCTTATGTGTATTGTCGCCATCGCTTGGCAACTGTTTGATGAGCTGCCTTTGGTGTTATTGTCCAATCGCGATGAGTTTTTGCAGCGTCCGACAGAACTGCTACATCAATGGGAAGATAAGCCTGTTTTTGCAGGACGCGATGTACAAAGTGGCGGTACTTGGCTAGGTATTCATCAACAGCCCCATCAAGCCAATCATCAAGGTAGTCATCAATACAGTCATCAATACAGTCATCAATACAGTCATCAATACAGTCATCAAGCGCCTAAAGAGTATTATCAGCAAAACGGACGTTGGGCTGCGGTATTAAATTTTCGCGATGGCGTGCAGGCAAGCTCTGATGAGCGCTCACGCGGGGCGCTAGTCACGGATTTCTTAACCAGTGATATCAGCCCGATGGAGTTTGCACGGCAGATTAGTTTGCAAAACTATGCTGGGTTCAATCTCATTATTGGTGATATGACACAAGCCGTTATTGTCAATAATCGTGGTCATGCTCCTATGCCACTATATGCAGGACTGCATGTCATTTCCAATGGTCAGCCTGATGATAGCTGGTTTAAAACTGAAAAGCTGCGAGGCAGGCTGCGCCAAGAAGTATTGCCACTAATCGCTGAGAATAGCGAACCTGAGTACTGGCAAGAAGCTGCCTTTGCGGTACTGTCTGACAATACGCAAGCGCCAGTGGATAAGCTGCCGGAGACTGGAGTGGCTGTTGAGATTGAGCAGATTCTGTCTTCTATTTATATAGAGCCTGTCACTTTTAATCATACGCAAAATAATTTGCCCACTTATGCGACACGTACCCAAAGCATTTTAACCCTGAAATGTCATTCTCAGTTGGCAGATTCAGCAGTGGATGATATTGCTAGATTAGTAAGCCGAGAGTGTCAGCATGATAATTATAAAGAATGTCAGCATGATAGTCATAAGTAGCCTATAGGCTTTTCATCTATTAGCTTTTTCATCTACTCTTAATGAGGCTCACGTACAATTTCCATGAGAAGTTTGATACTACAGTTTTAATATCGAACAAGAGAAAATCACCAATCCCTTTATTAAAGAATGGATTTTACTTTAAATTACTACGTATATGGCGTAATATAAATATAGATGTCACTAAAGTTCATACCAGTTGAGTAAATGTTTATAAAACAAGGAGTGTGAAATGAGCATGATGAAATCACTGATATTTATTGAACCAGGTAAAATTGAAATTGTAGATAAAAAAATCCCCGATGTAGGCCCTAATGATGCCTTGATAAAAATTACGACCACGACCATTTGCGGTACTGACATCCATATCTTTAAAGGTGAGTATGCCGTTGCAAAAGGCTTAACCATTGGTCACGAGCCAGTAGGTATCATTGAAAAGCTTGGTAGCACAGTCATGGGCTATGAAGAAGGGCAGCGAGTCATTGCTGGCGCCATTTGCCCAACGTTTACCTCCTATGCCAGTCAAGATGGTTTCCCTTCACAAGACGGTGGCTATCTTGATGCAGATGGTAGATGTTCTTGTCACGGTTATAAAGCCACAGGCGGCTGGCGTTTTGGTAATCACATTGACGGTACGCAAGCAGAGTATGTGCTAGTGCCAGATGCGCAGGCCAATCTATGTCCAGTGCCAGATGGACTGACGGATGAGCAAGTGTTGATGTGCCCTGACATTATGTCGACAGGCTTCAAAGGCGCAGAAAACGCCAATATTCAGATTGGTGATGTGGTTGCTATCTTTGCACAAGGCCCTATCGGTTTATGCGCTACTGCTGGAGCAAGGATTAAAGGCGCGTCACTGATTATCGCTGTCGATGGCAATAATGAACGTTTGGCCATGGCAAAGAAACTGGGAGCAGATATTACTCTAAACTTCACGGAAGTTGACGTGGTTGATGAGATCATGAAAATCACTGGTGGTCGCGGGGTGGATAGCAGTATCGAGGCGTTAGGTTTACAGTCTACGTTCGAGAAATGTCTCAAAATATTAAAACCAGGCGGTACACTCTCAAGCTTGGGTGTGTATTCTGAAGATTTAGTCATTCCAATGGCTCATTTCGCCTCTGGTCTTGGCGATCATACGATAAGAACGGCTCTCTGCCCAGGAGGTAAAGAGCGTATGCGCCGACTGATGAATGTCATCGAGTCTGGTCGAGTGGATTTATCAGAGATGGTGACGCATACCTATGCCTTGGATGATATCGTAGAGGCCTATGACTTGTTCATGCATCAGCGTGACGGCGTACTAAAAATTGCTATCAAGCCATAATTATTTCGCAAGATATAATCGCTATACAATAGAAAAGCCTGCATCTAAAGGATACAGGCTCTTCTATTACGTGTTACTTTTAATCAAAATGTCAGTTCATCCTATCAACAAGTGATTGTCTTGTTCAGGAATAATCAGCTCTTGTCTTAGAGGTAGCTCAGGCACTAGCTCTTGCAAGGCACGGCGGTATACCCCGCGTTTAAAATGAATCACTTGTCCAAGTGGATACCAGTAACTGACCCATTGCCAATGGTCAAATTCTGGTTTGCCCTCATCAAAGCGGATATGTTGAGTGTTCGTCTCATCTAAGCGTAGCAAAAACCATTTCTGTTTTTGCCCAATACATAAAGGGTGCTGTCCATGCCGCACATAGCGTTTTGGCAGACGATAACGCAACCAATCTTGCGTCACTGCCAATAAGTCTACATGACGCGGATGCAGGCCGACCTCTTCCCAGAGCTCGCGATACATCGCATCCATCGGCGTCTCCCCACGGTCGATACCGCCTTGTGGGAACTGCCAAGCGTTGTGACCAATACGTTTTGCCCACAGAACCTGCCCTTGTGTATTTGCCAAGATGATGCCGACATTGGCGCGAAAGCCGTCTGCATCTATCATGATTAAACCTTTTTAATTTATTTAAAATAGCTTATTTTGAGCTAGAACCGTGACAGCAATCATAATTATTATAAGGTGATGGTTGTCGATATTAGGTCAAAATAAGATTCATTACCGTTATTAAACCAAGAAACAAGCAAAATGTGTAACAGTATTTTGCTATAAAATGTTTCACGAGCTTAACTGTTTAAAATCAACCAGTTATAATTAAACTTTTGTAATGTTTTTTGGGGAATCTTACTGCAAAGATAGGTTCGAACTATAAGAGGGTAGGTTTGAATAATAAACAGTAGGCGGTGTATGAATGTGAATTCACTGCTAAGAAAATTTTAGTAAAAAGGTTTAATTAAAAATAAGGCTGCAAAAGACAAATAGGTGAGCCATTCATAATGATAATGATTTTGGATGATAAGGGCTCGATAAAATGTGCCATTGGCTTATGCTACACTAGCCAAGTAAAACATATTGCCAGAAAATAAAAATCGGGCAACGAGCTAATTAAAATAAGGAATGGTCAAGATGTCAGAGTCAAAAGCAAGTGTAACGTGGCAAGAAAACAAAGCATTTATGGGCGTGTCACCATCAGGGCATAATGTACAGATCGATGCCGATAAAGAAAAAGGCGCAAGTCCGATGGAGCTGATTCTATTGGGGCTTGGTGGTTGTGCTAGCTATGATGTGGTAGCGATTTTACAAAAATCGCGCCAAGAGGTGACAGACGTACGTTGTGAGCTTACCGCTCAGCGTGCTGAAACTGTACCAGCTGTCTATACTGACATTCACATGCATTTTGTGGTGACAGGTCAAGATGTCAAAGAAAGCCAAGTAGAGAAGGCCATAAAACTGTCCGCAGAAAAATACTGCTCAGCCAGTAGAATGTTGGTACAAGGTGGGGTGAACGTCACCCATGATTTCGAAGTGATTGCAGGGTAGGGGCAAGTATACTAATGAATGCACTTCTGGAATTAGTCTCTGATACCGCAGCGTCCGCCATTTGGGCGATGGTCATAGCAAGTTTACTACCGCTTGCCATGGCATTGACAGCGAAAGCTATTGGCGGCTTTAATTTGGCTGACAATGCCCATCCACGTGATTTTTTACAAGGTACGACGGGCGCGGCCGCACGTGCTAACGCTGCCCAGCAAAACAGCTATGAAACTTTGCCAATATTTTTGGCGGCTGTTTTAACGGCGATGTTATTCTTTGTACCACAATCGATTATCAATATACTGGCTTGGTTGTACGTGCTGATTCGTATCGGTTTTTGCGTGGCTTATATTACTAATTTGGCGACGTTTCGCTCCATACTTTGGGTGTTATCGATTGCCTGTTGTTTGATGCTATTCTATTTAGCGATTAGAGTGAGTATTTAATATTAGTCGTTAGACAGCTTAGTTTTAAAACAGATTGGCTTTAAGATAAAAGCAGCTATTATTGGCGCACACTGGCTTGCAGTGCACTAATGATAGCTGCTTTATTTTTTTCTCTTTTAATACTGTCCCATAAAACTTTTGCTTCGCTATAGCCTTTGATGAGCATTGCTAACCACTGCTTGTAACGACCAACCAAGATAACTTCAGTTTTAGCCTGACCTTCCAAAAATCTTATCTGATGGGTGACCATCGCTTCCCACGACAACGTTGCCGCACTTAGCAGGGCATCATCTGAACCGCAATCAACACGAGCAACCAAATCTGGACGGGTAACCGCGCCGCGACCTAACATCAAATGTTTTGTACCAGCTTGCGTCATACAGTTTTGCGCGTGCTCTGCATTCCATATTTCACCGTTGGCAATGACTGGAATATCTAACCCATTAAAACTTTGAATCTTGTCCCAATAGGCTGGCGGCTTATAGCCTTGAGTTTTGGTCCGCGCATGAATGGTCAGCCAATCAGTACCACTGTCGCTAATCGCAGCTTTGATATCATCCATACGACTGGTATCGGTGTAACCTAAACGAATTTTGGCTGATACTGGAATATGAACGGGAACAGCTTGCCGCACAGCGCTGATAATCTGATACATGGTTTCGGGTTCATCCAATAATACTGAACCACCACGGTGGCTATTGACCGTCTTGGCAGGGCAACCAAAGTTGATGTCAATCGCCGGCGCACCAAGCGCGGCAGCATAAGCAGCATTTTCTGCCATGAGTTGCGCTTCACTACCAAGCAATTGGACATGAATAGGCGTGCCAGAGGCAGTCTTGGCATCATGACGCAGTTCTGGAACGTATTTATAAAATACATGCGCAGGCAATACGTGTTGAGTCACACGGATAAATTCGCTAACCGACCAATCATAAGGGCGACCCAAGTCTGATGCAATTTGCGTGAGAATTTGCCGCATTAATGGGTCGGTCAAGCCTTCCATTGGTGCAAGGAGGCGGACGGGATTGGCGAATAACTGACGGATGGTATTTTGACGTATTTGAAGTTGCTGATTAGTATTCATGCTTGTTGTTCACTGCTAAAAGGGTACTATTAAAGGATTGCCATAAAGACAGGTAGGCTAGAGGTTTAGAGTGGCAAATACAGAGAGTGACTAACTGAGGAAAATTAAGTATTACCAAAAATCACTTTTTTGCCTGTCTGCAAACCAGATATCAAGTCTTTAATATTATGGATGTCCAAATTGCTCTGGGCACGTGTGCAAGCGACGTAGAGCAAACGCAACTCTTCAGGGCTTATTTTGACCGCATTAGTCGTCACATCATAATAGAAATCATCGTCCAGCTGTACCTTTCCCCATTCGAGCCCTTTCGCCTTATGTGCAGTGGAGATAACATAGTCAGCATTTTCGATACTGGTGAGACTATTGACCGCTTGGCTCAGGACATTGGTGCCATGATCATCGACGAGTTTCACCAGTGTTTTTAGATCACTGCCTTCATTGGTTTCAGAATACTCTTGCACATCACCCCAATTATAGAAATACGCCAGTTCAGGTACACCGTACGCCGATTTACCATTCTTTAAATTTTCGGCTGCCTGACAAAATTTAAGCATACGATCGGTATCGGCTTGTAGCGCCACGCGGTGTCCCAATTTTAATCCAGTCAATAATTGCGACATTGCGGCGGCATTAGTGCGGCAAAGGATGGCATCTTTTTTACTATGTACCATACCCTTATCAGTAGAAGATTGCTTATTAGGATTGCCTTTTAACGGGACGTCTTCTTGCAATGCTTTGAGCAAAGTATTGGCAATCTCAGCAATTGGTTCGCCAAAACGAAATGACTGGGTCAATAAGGTTTGTGGTAAGGGTAGTTTTTTCATCGCATTGACTGCGCCGCGCCATTCATAAATCTGCTGATGAGCGTCACCCACATAAATCACTTGCCGTGGCTGCTGGGTCAAAATTCCCATCATCAAGGGATCGGCATCTTGGGCTTCATCAAACAAAATAAAATCAGCGGGAATACTAGGCTTCGATAATGCCCACAATTTAAGATAAATATCATGCCCGATACCAGCAGGATGGCGTGCATCAATTGACTGTAACCAGCGCTGCTCAACAGCAGGGTAGAGCATTTCACGCAGCTGCTCGGCATCAGAATCATCGAGCCAGCTGGGAAACAATATATGTCTAGGGGCAGGATAACTGGCATGGGTACTACAAAAATTGCTGACAGCATCACTGACGAATCGCGATAGTCGGGCTGGGGTGAGAGTAATATATTTGTTTATACCATCCATTTGCCGACGTACTTGGACGGGCTGCAAACCCAAATCATCACCCAAACGCTTGGGTGAAAAACGCGGCAACGACAGCTTAGCAGTGATATCGCGGGCGACATGCCGATAAGCAAGCGAATGAAAGGTGCGACATTCCACATGCGGTGGAAACTTTGAGCGAGCATCATTGGCAATCGTCTTGTTAAAAGCTAAATATAAGCCACGTCCACGCAAACGCTCACCAATCAGTTTTAAGGTCGTCGTTTTACCAGCACCCGCATAAGCCACTACTTTAAATGACTTGTGATCCATCGCCATGTTGAGCGCGCTCAGCTGCTCATCAGTGGGATCGCTCATATAAGCTGGCATAGATGCGGACATAAAAAATTACCTAAAAGAGTAAAACGGATCAAAAATGACGGGGGTAAAAAAAGCCACTGCATAGACAATGGCTGACTCATCATGTGCACTTGCAAAATACTTGCAAGTGCACATGACAATAATAAAAAAACTGATAGAAAATAAAGGTAGAAATAAGCAGGTTATAGTAACAGATTAGCGCGTTGGCTGTTTTTGGAATAAGTGTCTGATTAGTGATGTTATTCTTTATTTAACCCTGTATCGCTTGCTAAGGCAGGACTGTGCTCTTCTTTAATTAAAATTTTCGCTAAAAATAATCCTAGCTCAAACAACAACCACATCGGAATGGCGAGCATCAACATCGACACCCCATCAGGCGGCGTCACCACCGCAGCAACGGCGAAACAGCCGACAATAATATAACGGCGTTTATCTTCTAAGCTCTGAATGGAGACGACGCCCGTCAATATCAATAGCAAGGTGACGACTGGAATCTCAAAGGTTAAACCAAAGACCATAAAGAGTTTGAGTGCAAAACTTAAATAACTATCGATGTCGGTCATCGGCAAGACGTTCTGCGGCGCGAACATAATAAAAAATTTGAGAACGCCTTTAAGGACAATAAAATAAGAGAAAGCCACACCCGCATAAAATAAAAATATAGAGGACATCAAAACGGGAATGGCGATTTTTTTCTCTTTCTTATATAAACCGGGTGCGACAAACGACCAGATTTGATATAAAATGTAGGGCATTGCAAAGAATGCAGCGACAAAAACAGTCAGGCGTATCGGTGCCATAAAGTTGGAAGTGATATCCGTCGCGATCATCGTTGAGTTGGCAGGCAACTGGGCAACCAATGGGTTGGACAAAAAATCATAGAGCTCGCGTGAAAATCCGACCAAAGCCAAGAATATTACCAGTACGGCAACACATATCTTAATCAAATGACGACGCAGCTCAATCAAATGCTCAGTAATTGGCATATCGCCAAGTGAGCTTAGAATATCGCCAGAGTCCTCAGTATTGCTATCGACATTACCATCAATGGTAGCTGTTGAGGTCTCGATATCTGAATCCGCGACTTTTTCTTGACGGCTTTTTTTACGTTTAAATAAGCCCACTAATGACTCTCCTGCTCATTAACAGAAGCCTGTTTAGGTAAAGGACTGTCTATATGGCTGTTTAGTAAGATATCGGCTTTATAATTTGGTAAGTAGGGCGGTTGCGGCAAACGACGCGCTTTATCATAAGCACCAAGACGAAACCACATATTTTCCCACGGTCTAGTTGTGATGGTTTGAGACACTGGATTGGCGTTATCACCACAGTCAGTTTTTAGACTATCATTATCGCCTTGTGCCGATGACTGCTCAGGGCTTTCTGGTTTCTCAGCCTGTCTATTACTGTCATAGGCGTAGTCAAACGCTTTTGGCTGCACTGGTCGATTATCATCATTCTCACTACTGGCTTGACTACTTTGTCTAGGCGTATTGTCATCGCCTGAATCACGCGATGCTTTTAAATTCTGGTTTTGCGAGGATTCAAACTCTTGCATACTGCCGCGCATCTCCGCCATCTCACGCCTCATATCTGCTTCAGTCTGGCGAATTTTGGCAAGCTCTTTTTGCATAAGCTGGCGGGTCTCTGCCAAATCAAGTTCAGCTTCGATTTCAGATTGCAGGGTGGATACCGTGCGGCGAATTTTGGCATACCACTGCCCAGCGGTACGCGCTGCCTGTGGCAGTTTTTCTGGGCCCAAGACGATTAGGGCGATAACACCAAAGAGGAGTAGTTCAGAAAAGCCGATATCAAACATAATGTTCCAATGTCACTGTCTAAAAGGTCACTGTCTAGAGGCTATACATTATGTGTGTCATCAACCTTGGTGGTTGTTGGGCGCTCTTCAGTGTGTGCATTGCCATCATGATCGAGCACTACATGCTTTTTAGCATGCTCAGTATTTTCGTCTTTGACCGCTTCTTTGAAGCCTTTGACTGCGCCGCCCAAATCTTTGCCAGCATTTCTAAGCTTTGAGGTGCCAAATACGACTACCACTACCACCAATAAAATCAGCCAATGCGTAATAGAAAAACTACCCATAAAGGTATCCTTGTGTCTTGGTTTTCAGTCTTTGTATGCCTACTTTGGGTGTTTCGAATATCGTTATACTCAATAAACAGCTTCGACATACAATGCGAAGTAAAACAGAGCTATATTATAACCTGCACTTGTGACAAAAAGGTGAAATCAACAATAATCAAACAGGGCAAGCGCCAAGCTTATAGAAACTATCGAGCCGCCTTTTCATCGATACCTGATAGACCAAAACGTCGACCTAGCTCATTTAATACCGCATCCGACTCAATATCGAACCACGCCAGTCCAACCAATGTATGAAACCAGACATCGGCCACCTCATAGATGAGCTCGTGACGAGCGTCATCATATTGCGCTTTATTGCTATTTTCGTCGCAATTGGCAAAATCTTTGGCGGCAATGATACTTTCAGTACTTTCTTCGCCAACTTTCTCTAAAATTTTATTTAAACCCTTTGCGTATAAGCTTGCCACGTACGAGCTATCAGCATCCGCTTGTTTACGCTCTGCCAATACACCGTCAAGCTGTTGCAAAATAGAGCGATTGGTAGTTTCGTTGTCATGGTGACTGTGCTTGGCATCTGAAGGGATTACATCGTGAGCCTGCGTCTCGTTAGTTTCAGGAGTGGCTTTTTCTGCATCGCTTGAATGATAAATATCAGCAGGGTCTTTTAATACCTTATCGACGGTTTGCCATTCCGGCGTTTGGCCCGACAAATCTAAACGCTGATAGAAGCAAGACTCGCGACCAGTATGGCAAGCGATACCGCCAGCCTGAGTGACACTAAGTACAATCACGTCTGCATCACAGTCCAAGCGAATATCATGTACGGTCTGAGTATGACCCGATGACTCGCCCTTATGCCACAATTTGGCACGTGAGCGCGAAAAATAAACCGCTGTCTGCGTTTGCGCAGTTAACTGTAGTGCTTCGGCATTCATCCAAGCCATCATCAAAATACGCCCAGACTTATGATCTTGAGCAATTGCAGGAATCAAACCATCATCATTAAATTTTATGGCAGCCAGCCAAGCAGGTAAAGTCATAATATATCTGTCTTCTTGTTTATATAGAAATCAAAGGGGAATAAATGAATCGTAACGGATTCTATTTATGGTCTGAATAAAAAAGCAGTTGGCGTTAGGGCATGTCCTCAATATCAAATCCTGTAGAGATGTGGGTACAGCGCTTCTTTCATAATTTTATCAAGCGCAATGGATTTATTGAGGCGAAAGTCATAATTGACAAAATGCTGCCGCGCCTTGGCTACTGTTTCTCCAGTATGCATACGGGTAATTTTTATCACTATAGTGCCACCATTATCGTATAACGGTTCAACGCCTACTTCAAATAATAGCTCTTCACGCGCCCGTATGCGACTGACAATAATTAGTTGTAACTCATCGATAATTAAACCGTGATAATCTGCATCGATCTCTTTAATACCTTTAGAGTAAAAAAATCTTTGCCGCGCCTCACATAGCAACGCCGTCAATGATTCGAGCGTCAGGTACTGAGCCATATCAAGCTCAATATGACGCACACGCATCACTGTTTCAAAGACAAATATGTCGTTATCAAAGTCTAATTCTTGTTTTGACACGTTATCTCCTAGATTGATTGCAGGCTATGAGTGCTGCTAATCATGGTGTAGGTTGGTAGCGTCATCATCGTACGATAGACGCTCGATAAGTGTGATAAATAACTCTGTATTATTAATGCTCAGCTTATAGTAAGGTTCAGTCTCTACTTAAGCACAGCTTAAGCTGACATTCAATCTATTTGGCGGTGAATCCGCAGTTTTATGAGTATTTTGACTAAAATCTTTATAAATGGGCTCATACCCATTATCCACTGTCATGCCTACTAGGGCGTGTCCTCATTTTAAAAATGATGATAAGAATGAGATAAATTGCCGTCAAACAAGGAAAATAGCGCAAATAATATCGAGATATGAACCAGCTATTTGACTTAGCTTGGCAGAATTTAACCGTTTTTAGTCCATTTATTTGCTTTCGTTCAGATTGAGGACACGCCCTAGGCGAGGCGTAAAAGTTTCCTTGGCAAAACAGTGCATTATCTGCTAAAATACCGCCTCCCACCTCGAGGCAAATAGAGGTTTAGTGGGTGTTTTTACAGCCACTATTCGTTATTAACTATTTGACGACCAGGTTCTATCAAAGACAAAGAGGCAAATCATCATGAAAGTTAAGATGAAAACCAGAAGCGGTGCAGCTAAACGCTTCAAAAAAACAGCGAACGGCTTCAAGCGTAAGCAAGCAAACAAAAGCCATATCTTGACCAAGAAATCAGCTAAGCGTATTCGCCAGTTGCGCGGTCTAAAGATGGTGGACAAGTCTGACGAAGCAGCAGTTCGTCGCATGTGCCCATACATCTAGTAGGCTATCGTCATTTAGCTTTAATTAAGCGCTGTTTAATTTATAGCGACTAGATTAAAAATATCTGACTTTGCAATCTGATAGCGATGTCTACTATTCGATGACATCGTGATTCGTTTAATAATGATTAAAGAAATCTTGGAGTAATTTATGGCCCGTGTAAAACGTGGTGTACAGGCGAATCGTCGTCACAAAAAAATCCTAAAACGCGCAAAAGGCTACTACGGTGCCCGTTCACGTGTTTACCGCGTAGCGGTACAAGCAGTGACCAAAGCTGGTCAATATGCTTATCGTGACCGTCGCAACAAAAAACGTACCTTCCGTCGTCTTTGGATTGCACGTATCAATGCTGGTGCACGCTTAAACGGTTTAAGCTACAGCCGCTTTATCAATGGCATGAAATTGGCTAACATCACTGTCGATCGTCGTGTACTTGCTGACATCGCTATGCATGATGCAGCGACTTTCACAGCGTTGGTTGAAAAAGCAAAAGCGGCATTAGCATAAATATTAACCTTCCTTTAGGGTTGCTGCTTGTTTAGTCAGAATTTACAAGTAGTTATCTATATGGACAGGGATAATATTGATTAATAGTATGATATTAATAAAAGCTACCGCTGGTCGGTGGCTTTTTTTATATCACATTATCT
>NZ_DKHR01000035.1:0-53742 GCF_002453835.1 Psychrobacter sp. UBA6739 | reverse complement strand
GTATTATTTTTGAATGACTGGGTAAATGGTTTGCAATATTTGGTCAAATCCCTACAATTACCAATCACTATTATTAATAGTCCGTTTAAATCAGGAAGAATGCATCTTATGACTACCCCTGCTGCTACCACCGATTTGTCGGCGCTACCGACCTTGTCCACAGAGCTAAGCGAGCTTAATGAAGCTCAGCTAAATGAGTTGGCCAGTGCCGCTGAAGCCTTGGTTCTACAAGTCACTGATGTGCGTGCGTTGCAAGATTTGCGTGTGCAATTGACCGGTAAAAAGAGCTCATTAACTGGCTGGTCAAAGCAGATGGGTAAACTCAGCAGCGACGATAAAAAAACCTACGGCGGCTGGTTACATCAAGTCCGTAGCCGTATTCAAGATGCGTTGACAGAGCAGCAGCAGCAGCTAGAAGTGGCTGCACTAAATGCTAAGCTTGCAAGCGAAAGTATTGATATCACCTTGCCTGCTCGCGGTGGTGAAAAAGGTCATTTGCATCCTGTGACCATGATTACCCAGCGTATGCAGCAGTATTTTATACAAGCAGGTTTTAACGTTGCTACTGGTCCTGAAGTCGAAAGCGACTATTATAACTTTGAGGCGCTCAATATTCCGTCGCACCATCCAGCACGCGCGATGCACGATACCTTCTATTTTGATGCGCATTATCTGCTGCGTACGCATACCAGCCCCGTGCAAATTCGCACGATGGAAAAGAATGAACCGCCTATTCGCATTATTTGCCCAGGTCGCGTGTATCGCAATGACTCGGATCAAACGCATTCGCCGATGTTCCATCAGCTAGAAGGTTTAATGGTCACTGAGTCGAGCACTTTTTCTGAGTTAAAAGGCTTGATTAGTGAGTTCTTGGAAGCATTTTTTGCCAAAGAGCTAACCGTTCGTTTTCGCCCATCGTTTTTCCCGTTTACTGAGCCTTCTGCTGAAGTCGATATCCTCGATGATAATGGTAAATGGCTTGAGGTTATGGGCTGCGGTATGGTACATCCACAGGTGCTGACCAACTGCGGTATTGATGCCGAAAAATATACTGGCTTTGCTTTTGGGATGGGGATTGAGCGCTTCGCGATGTTATATTACGGCATCGATGATTTGCGTTTATTTTTCCAAAATGACGTACGCTTCTTAAAGCAGTTTGGCTAGATTTTATTATTTAATAATACATCTACCTTTACTCCAAAACCTTTATTATAAAATTCTGATCTGAGATATTTATGAAAATTAGCGAACAGTGGCTACGTCAATGGGTAAACCCCAACAATAGCAGTGAGCAATTGGCCGAACAACTCACGATGGCAGGACTTGAGATTGATGATCGCTATGCGGTTGCCCGTGCCTTCAGTGGTGTGGTTGTCGGTGAAGTCATCAGCGTCGAGCAGCATCCAGATGCCGATAAACTGCGCGTTACGCAGGTTAATATTGGTGCAGCTGAACCGTTACAAATCGTTTGCGGTGCGCCCAATGTCACCGTTGGTATGAAAGCACCTGTTGCTACCGTTGGTGCCGTTTTACCATCTAACGACGCAGAAGGCTTTAAAATTAAAAATGGCAACCTACGTGGTGTCGACTCTAACGGTATGCTATGCGGCGCGTCTGAAATTGATTTAACCGATAGCATCGATGGTCTGCTTGAATTGCCAGCAGATGCACCGATTGGCATGGATATCCGTGAGTATTTAGGTTTAGACAATCAAATCTTAGACATCTCTATCACGCCAAATCGCGGTGATTGCTTTAGCGTACGCGGTATTGCACGCGAAATATCAGTTATCAATGATTTGCAAATGCAGCTGCCTGAGATTCCTACCAATGTGGTAGTTACTGATAACGGTGCTGATACTGCTACGCCAGCGGTAACGGTCAGTGCAATTGAAGCGTGCCCGCGCTATTTACTACAATCAATCAGCAATATTGATCGTAGCATCGATACGCCAAAATGGATGCAAGATGCGCTGGTTCAGTCAGGACTACGCTCGCACAACTTTTTGGTTGATGTGACCAACTATGTGTTGATGGAATTGGGTCAGCCGCTACATGCTTTTGATGCCGATACTATCGAGGGTGATATCGTTGTGCGTTTGGCACAGCCTGAAGAAACGATTACTTTATTGAATGAGCAAATCATTACCTTAACCGGTGATGAATTACTCATCGCTGATGATAAAGGCGCACTTGCACTTGCCGGAATCATGGGCGGTCAGCGTAGTAGTGTCACTGATAGCACCACCAATATTGTTGTAGAAAGCGCTTTCTTTGGTCAGCTAGCTATTGCCGCGCGCGCACGTCGTTTTGGGTTACATACCGATGCCTCACAACGTTTTGAGCGTGGGGTAGACTTTGAGTTACCAGAGCTGGCACTGGCACGTGCTGTTGATTTGATTACTAGCGTTACTGGTGGGCAAGCCGGACAAATAGTAAAAGCAGAAAGCAGTGAGTATTTACCAGCTCGCGCACCGATCACTTTACCAGTTTCTAAAGTTCGTGATGTCATCGGTATTGAGATTGAGCCAACAGTGATGGTTCGTATCTTAACCCAATTAGGGTTTGCAGTAGTGCAGCAAGCCGATAGTCTGATTTGCACGCCACCTTCTTATCGCTTTGATATGAGTATTAAAGAAGACCTCATCGAAGAAATTGCGCGTATCTATGGCTATGACAATATTCCAAGCGTGTTGCCACATTTGCAAGTCAGTATGGATTATGACGATACCGCAGACTTGACCCATGAGATGAAGCTGGCGCTAGTCGATAATGGCTATATGGAAGCCATTAGCTTTAGCTTTAGTGACGCAAAAATAGAAGCTTTACTTGATGATAAAGCCCTAGGAGAAGTGTTGGCACTGGCCAATCCTATCTCTAGTGACTTAGCCGTGATGCGCCGTACTTTGCTATCAAGCTTATTGCCTTGCGTGCAGTACAATCTCAATCGTCAGCAGCCACGCGTTCGTTTCTTTGAAACAGGGCTTAGTTTTGTTGGTCAAAGTATTAGTGAATTGGTACAAACGCCAAGTATTGCGTTAGTAGCAGTTGGCGATGTCTGGGACGAGCAAGCGTATCAAAACCGTGCGTTAGACTTTTATGATCTTAAGCATGATATTGAGCAGTTATTACCTGCACAAATGGATAGCGCCCGTATTCGCTATGAGCGCAGTGAGCTTGCTTTCTTGCATCCGGGTCAAAGTGCTAAGCTCTATATTGATGATGAATATGTCGGTTGGTTGGGTCAGTTGCATCCTAACACGGCTAAGCAGTTAGATTTGCCAGCTACGTGGGTTGCTCAATTATCACTTGCGCCATTACTGACCCTTGCCCGTGAGCAGCATACCATCACCACCCCGAGCAAATTTCCACAAGTACGCCGTGATATTGCCATTTTAGTAGACAGTGAGATCAGCTTACAGACATTAGAGTCGACGATACGCGCCGCAGCTGGTGAGCTATTGGCTGATCTGTGGCTGTTTGATGTGTATCAAGGCGACAAAGTGCCAGCTGGTCAGCGCTCATTAGCTTTTGCGCTAATATGGCAAGACAATGCACAAACGCTATCTGATGACGCCATCAAAACCGCGACTGACAAAGTGGTACAAGCACTAACTGAGCAACATGCTGCAAAGTTGCGTGACAGCTAACACATAACTCTTATCATAGACATGCTCTGTAGCCTCATTCTTAAAGAGGCTATAGGGCATTGCTATTTATAAGAATTATAATTTTATAAATTTTTTTCATAAAAATAGTTAAGTGGTTATTAATAAAGGATTTTAAAGCAGTCTTTGTTAAAAAGAGGTTAGAAAACCTTTATAATAGCTAGCATTAACCCTCATACCGCTAAACCATGATATTCGACATCACGACATAGCATAGGAGTCGTACTGTGAGCACCTTAACCAAATCTGACATGATTGAGCATTTGATGAGTCATCTTGACCTAACACGCCAAGAAGGCCGCTGTTTGGTAGAGAATTTCTTTGATGAATTGTCAGAGAGTTTAATTGATGGCAAAGAGGTCAAGCTTTCAGGCTTTGGCAACTTCGAGCTTAAAGATAAAAATAGCCGTCCAGGTCGCAACCCTAAGACAGGGGAGCCAGTCGCCGTATCAGCACGCCGTGTAGTGACTTTCAAAACAGGGCAAAAATTCCGTCAACAAGTTGATGAGCGTCTATTTGACGAGTAGCAGTAACTGTCAATCGTATAAAACTGAACATATAAATATATCATGACTTCATGATGGTTGTTAAAGTTACGCTTTATTATTAATGTGAGATGGTTGATCTACATTTGATCAGAGACATTAACTATCATGTTTAGCTATGAATAACCACGAACAATGGTAAATGACGTAAATGACACGCACAAAAAAAGAGAGCTTAGGCTCTCTTTTTTTTACTACAGTATTTCTATCATATAAACGATAAAATTACTGAGCTGGTTCTTCAATAACTACAACTTCGTCAGCTGCGTCTACAGCTGGAGTTTCGCTAGCTACGTCAACGCTAGTAGTAGTACCGTCTACAGGTACTTCAGCATCGATTTCGTCAGTAGCAGTAGCAACTTGAGCATCAGCGATGTCAGCTTCAGCTTCAGCAACAGCAGCGTCAGCATCAGCAGTTACTTCGCCTTCAGCAGCAGCTTCGTTTAGCTCTTCTGATGCATCTTGCACTTCTTCTTGTGCGTCAGATAAATCTTCAGCAGCGTTTTCTTTGTTGCTGTCACAGGCAGTAAGGCCCATAGTTGCAGTCATGATACCAGCTAGAGCAAGTAATTTTAAGTTCATAAGGTTTTCTCCGGGAAAATGAAATGATCAGTAGCAGCAAAAAAGGTTGAAAGCTGAGATTTCTCAGAATTCAACTAGTCTTAGTTACAGCTACTCAGCTTTCACGCATTCTATAGGATTTCTATATAAATAGAAATAGGCTGTACAATTAAGTAACAATAAAATTGTAAATAGTGTTTTACATCACTTATTCGTTATAATTTTTAATACAACGAGCCAAATTAATAGACGTATAATCAATGACATCAACCTATCTTGATGACTTTTTCGATGTCTTGATTTCTACTATGCTTTTTAAACATCTATTGTATCTATTAGGGGTTTAATAGTCATTAAATTAGGGGTTTAATAGTCATTAAATTAGGGGTTTAATAGTCATTAAATTAGGGGTTTAATAGTCATTAAATGTCTTGATTAGTGCAATATCAAGAGCCTAGTAAAGTAGCGTTTATCAAAAATACTTTGTCACTACTTACGTATCAGAAATCGGATTTGATCAAAAAATAAAGAATTGAGTCAAAATTACACTATATAAAAAATCATCAATACGAGTAGCAATATATATCGTATATTTGAGGAATGAAACAATGAAATGGCAAGGTAGACGCGGCAGTTCCAATGTGCGCACCAGCAGTGGTGGCGGCAAAATGATAGGCGGCGGTATCGGTGGTATTATTATTGCTGGCATTTTATGGCTGGTATTTGGGGTAAATCCAATGACCGCTTTACAGACGGGTCAAGTAGTAGCAGGCGGTGGCAATAGCAGTGCCGCTACCGAACCTGCGACAAGTAACGATCGAGATACGCAGTTTGTCAAAGTAGTATTGGCTGATACTGAAGAAGTTTGGCATCAGATATTTAAAGAAGCAGGCAGCACCTATCAGGAGCCATCATTGATTCTCTTCAATGGTCAAGTTAGCTCAGCATGCGGCAGTGCTAGCTCCGCGACGGGCCCATTTTATTGCCCAGGCGATCAGACTGTCTATCTAGACAAATCTTTCTTTGTAGAAATGCGCCAAAATCTCGGTATAACGGGTGATAAGCAAGGCTCTGGCGACCAAGATAATCAAGGTAAAGCGGGTGATTTTGCGCAAGCTTATGTTATTGCGCATGAAGTTGGTCACCACGTACAGACGCTGTTAGGCATCAGCCAGCAAGTTAATGAAGCCAGCCGTCAAGTCACTCGTGCACAAGCCAATAAGCTATCAGTACTACAAGAACTACAAGCTGATTGTTTTGCTGGGGTTTGGGCACAACGTAACCAAGAGCGTGTACAGTTTTTGGAGGCAGGTGATATCGATGAGGCCATCAATGCCGCTGGTCAAATCGGTGATGATCGTTTAGCGCGCGCTAGCGGTGGAGCAGTCGTACCTGATAATTTCACTCATGGCACCAGTCAGCAGCGTGTTCAGTGGTTCACTCGTGGTTTGGAAAGTGGCAACGTGCAGTCTTGTGATACTTTTAGCGGGGCATTATAGTCAGTATCGCTATGATATTTTAGCGTAGTAACTATCGCCTAAAAAAGGCGATCCAACAAAAAGCCTGCAATATCGATTGCAGGCTTTTTGTATTGTAGAGCGTTTTAGACATATTCAATAGATTTAAAATACACACAGTTGAAATGCTTAAAAATGGTCTTGATAGCACCAAATAATTATTTAGTGATTATCTGCTGTTGTTAAGAATGTAAGCACCAGCGCCACCTACTGCAGCACCACC
The DNA here is from genome assembly GCF_002453835.1 of Psychrobacter sp. UBA6739. Lineage (NCBI taxonomy): Bacteria > Pseudomonadati > Pseudomonadota > Gammaproteobacteria > Moraxellales > Moraxellaceae > Psychrobacter > Psychrobacter sp. UBA6739. The sequence goes on along the minus strand of NZ_DKHR01000035.1, from coordinate 47,228 downwards.
AAGTGCGCCACGAGCGATGTCTTTGCTATCGCCGCCACTTCTAATAAGTGCACCAGCAGCAGCGCCGGCAGCAGCACCTTTAGCGGTATTGCTCAAGCCACTATTGTATCCATTAGTTGCACAGCCACCCATGATAAGGGCAGAGCTAGTAAGAGCAGTCATTGCGATAGTTTTAGCAAATTTCATAGTATCACCTGTTAGGTTATCAAGTTAGTTTATCAAAATCAAAATACGATATTTTTATTACCACTAATTTTAATACGGATAGTAAGCTGTATTAAAATATTTGGGCAAGTATCTTAGAATAATCTATTGTGCTACCGCAAGACATACAAAGGTCTGCATTAGTAAGGATTACATCAAGGATGTTAAGTATCTCGAAAATTATACTGCTATCAACACGTGATAGCAGAGTATATCTATACTGGCTCCTATACTAACCCATATAATAATTTCTAGGCGTAGTAAAAGCGCTAAGCTTTGCAAATAGCCTGTAAAGGATGTTTCTCCACTGTATCGTTGGTAGGGGTTTTGCTTAGGGTTATTGTATTTGTATTGATAGTAAGCTAACTGTTTTTAAAAATAGTACTTTTGGCGTTTAATAGTGAGGTATTAAGGTCTGTTCTCATTTTTATTGCCATTTTTGAATTCAGGACATGCCTGAATATATATAAAATGAATACAAAACAAAAAGACCGCACGAGTGCGGTCTTTTCTACTTAAGTGGCTTATCTATTGAGTATGGCAAAGCAGCACGGATCTATCATTAGTTCTGTGACTTACGTTTCATCTGCTCAAAGAATTCATCATTGGTTTTCGCTTCTTTTAAGCGATCCAACAAGAACTCAGTGGCTTGTACACCATCCATCGGCTGTAATAGCTTGCGTAAAATCCAAACCTTGCGCAGTTTATCTTCATCAAGCAGACGCTCTTCACGGCGTGTACCAGATTTTTTGATATTAATCGCAGGGAAGACACGTTTTTCAGCCAGATCGCGCTCAAGCGTAATCTCTTGGTTACCAGTACCTTTGAATTCTTCAAAGATAACGCTGTCCATTTTACTACCGGTATCAATAAGCGCACTGGCAATAATGGTCAAGCTGCCGCCTTCTTCAACGTTACGCGCCGCACCAAAGAAGCGTTTTGGACGTTCTAGGGCATTGGCGTCTAGACCACCAGTCAACACTTTACCTGACGATGGAATAACCGTGTTATAAGCACGTGCCAGACGAGTAATCGAATCCAGTAAAATAACCACGTCTTGTTTGTGCTCGACCAAACGTTTGGCTTTTTCGATAACCATTTCAGCGACTTGTACATGACGCTGTGGTGGCTCGTCAAAGGTAGAGGCAACCACTTCACCGCGTACCGTACGTACCATTTCGGTGACTTCTTCTGGACGCTCATCAATCAATAGGACGATTAAGTAGCATTCAGGGTTATTACGAGTAATCGACTGAGCAATGGTTTGTAGCAGCATCGTTTTACCCGCTTTTGGCGGTGCAACAATGATAGAACGCTGACCCTTACCAATCGGGGCGATTAGATCGATAATACGACCCGTCAGATCCTCAGTAGTGCCGTTACCAAGCTCGAGTTTTAAATGCTCAGTTGGGAATAGGGGTGTCAGATTTTCGAAGATAAGCTTATGACGTGAGCGATCTGGGGTATCAAAGTTGATTTCGCCAACTTTCAATAACGCAAAATAACGTTCAGAATCTTTTGGTGGACGAATCGTGCCAGCGATACTATCACCCGTCTTCAGACTAAAGCGGCGAATTTGGCTAGGGCTGACATAAATGTCATCAGGACCGGCTAAGTATGAGCCTTCTGATGAGCGTAAAAAGCCAAAACCATCCGGAAGAACCTCAAGTACGCCGTCACCATAAATGGCTTCACCGTTCCGCGCATGGGTTTTTAGGATAGCAAAGATGATGTCTTGTTTACGGCTACGCGCCATATTATCAAGACCCATTTCTTTGGCGATAGCCAATAGCTCAGCGATTGATTTTTTCTTTAATTCAGTAAGATTCATAGATAGGTCATTAGCAATTGATCAGATGAGAGATGCCATTAGCAGCACAAGTCACGACAGTGATTAAAACAACGATAGTATGGTGATAGAGGGTGCGTGCACAGAGCTGGATTTATGTAGTTTGGATATTACGTGTCAGCTTATATACGAATTGCAATCGTTTATGCAAGGTAATAAGAAATAAGGATAAAGAAGTCTACATAAGAGTCTGCGTCAAAAACTCAATATCAGTAATTGTGTTTAGTCATTTCGTTCAGCAATGGTGTTTATAACGACGATTGTGTTTTTGTTGATAAACACGAGGAGAATAGCGATAAGACAGTTAGGAAAACCGTTAGTTTTCTGTTGTCAGCAGACTATACGGTCTTCACAATAGTATTGTCAATAAATTTTGCCAAAAAAGTCGTCTAATTGAGTTTTTTGCATAAAAAACAAGCAAAAAAGCCACTATCTACGTTAGATAATGACTTTTTCGGCGGTGTTGCTGTCTCTTTAGAATGCTTATGCAAAACGAGCAAGTCTCAACTTAGAGATGCTTGTCTAACACTTTTGCCAATTCAGCTTTTGGCTGCAGACCCATCACTGAATCAACTTTTTCGCCATCTTTAAAGACAAATAGCGTTGGGATATTACGGATACCAAAACGGCTGGCCGCTTGTGGGTTGCTATCCACATCAACTTTGACGATTGTAACTTTACCTTGGTACTCAGTGGCTAGATCTTCTAAAATAGGGGCGATTGCTTTACAAGGACCACACCATGCTGCCCAGAAGTCTACCAATACTGGCACATCTGATTGCAATACGTCTTTGTCAAAGTCGGCATCGGTAGTATGTAAAATAAGGTCTGACATAATTTATCTCTCTTGTTTTATTATTTCTATCGCCATCCATCAACTAATATATTTTTTGCATAATAGAATGATGAGTGACCAAAGAAGCGTTTAGAAGTGGTTAAAATGTGCCATTATATTAACATGTTTGTTCGGGGTTAACAGATGCAGGCTGGTTAAATTGTTTAACAATTACGATTAGCACAATAAATCGACACATAACGACACAGGCATGGTTTTATCTGTCACTTCATAATCCTGTCTGTGTCTTTTGTTCAAAAATAAGCGGTTTATAACACTATATCTATACTCTAATATCTACCACTTAAGACAGCTTTCATATGCAAGCTCATTAATCATTCAAGCCCATTTATATAAGTGCCCATTTTTATGCCTTTTACTGCTGAAGAAGTCAACGCCCTCAATGCTCAAGAAAACGCCTATCCGATTGAGTTTTTTCAAGCATTTGCGCAACAGATTACTGTCTACGAAGATGATGATATTTGGGTGGTTGATAAGCCTGTAGGTCTGTTGAGTGTCGATGGCAAAACGCTCAAGGTCAGTTTACTGGCAAGACTTGAGCGTGCCAATCCCGCAGTCAAGCTGATTCATCGTCTGGATATGGATACCTCAGGGCTGCTCATTTTTGCTAAAAATGCTGCCGCGCAAACCCATATTAGTAAGCAATTCATTGAACGTTTGCCACAAAAAAAATATCAGGCACGCGTCTTTGGAGAGTGGGAGCGTGTCGGCGCAAAGGGTGAGATATCCGTACCAGTGCGCTATGAGCCAGAGACGAAACCGCGCCATATCGTCGATCCTAGCTGGTCAAAGCATGCCTTAACTTTATATGAAGTCATCAGCCATGAGCAATGCAACGGTCAGACAGTCACGCGCGTAATGCTAAAGCCTGTCACCGGTCGTAGTCATCAGCTGCGCGTCCATATGGTGCATGTGGGTCATGTGATGATTGGCGATCCTATTTATGCAGAAGGTACAGCTTTAGCGATTGCGCCAAGGCTTAATCTCCATGCTCAGCAATTGCGTCTCAAGCATCCTACGCTTGGTGCGTGGATGGATTGGGAAAGCCCAAGCCCTTTTTAAATGGATTTATGTCAAATTTTTTAAACCCATCATGCAAAAACAAGGAACGTATTATGCTTGATATGACGGCAGCCAAACAGGCAATTAAGAAACGCTTCAAAGCTAAATCGGCACTCTCAGACACACCAGTGGATTATGAAGTACTGATTATCGGTGCAGGAATTGCTGGTATTGGTATGGCGTGCCGATTGCAGCAGCAAAAACACAAAGGACTGTTTGGTCATAAAAATCCAAGTAAGCAGAAACGCAAATCATCCAAGCAACAGCAGAAAAGTGCACAGCGATTTTTGGTGTTAGAAAAACGAGCAGATTTGGGTGGTACATGGGATTTATTCACCTATCCTGGCATCCGCTCTGACTCTGATGCCTTGACGTTTGGCTACAGTTTCAGACCATGGTTAAATCACAGGATTTTGGCAAAAGGCGGTGATATTAAAAGCTACATCGCAGACACGGCGTGTGAGTTTGGTATCAGCGAACATATTCGCTATCAGCACGAGGTGCAGCAGCTTTCTTGGTCAAGTAGCCATCAACAATGGACGGCGATGGTAAAAAATCATGCCAGCGGTGAGGTGTTTACGGTAACGGCAAAGTTCGTCGTTGGCGCCACGGGTTACTACGATTATAAGCAAGGTTATCGTCCTTCTTTTAATAAAGAAGCAGATTTTCAAGGTGAAATCATCCATCCGCAGCATTGGCAAAATGTGGGTTATGACGATAAGAAGGTAGTTATTATCGGTAGCGGTGCCACAGCGATGACATTGCTGCCAGCTTTGGTGGATGAAAAAGGTGGGCAATGCGCGCGTCACGTCACTATGCTACAGCGTTCTCCCACGTATGTGGCAAGCGTACCGGGCGATGATTATACGCTTGATTGGCTAGCAGGTAAATTTTCACCATTGTCAAAAGAGCAAGCTTATACGCTGCTGCGTACTCGTAATGTATTGATTCAACAAGGTACTTATCGAGCGGCTATATTGGCACCCAAGCTTATGAAAGCGTTATTAAAACGCGGTGTCAAAACAGAGCTAAAAGGTAGCGGTATCGATGTGGCGCATTTTGTACCGAACTATAATCCTTGGGACCAGCGGATATGTGCGGTGCCAGACAGTGATTTATTCAAAGCATTGCATGACAAACGCGCCAGCGTCGTCACCGATCAAATCAGCCATTTTACCAAGACAGGCATTATGCTTGATTCTGGCAAGCATCTCGATGCTGATATCATCGTCACAGCGACAGGACTAAAGCTACAGATGCTTGGCGGCGCTAAAGTATATATCGATGGGCAGGCGATAGATATTGGTTCGTGCATGACTTATAAAGCGGTCATGATTGAAGAGTTGCCAAATATGGTGGCACTGTTTGGTTATACCAACGCCTCATGGACGCTAAAAATCGATTTGGCGTGTCAGTATGTGATGCGACTGCTGGGCTATATGCATCAGCATCGCTATCAAGTGGTATTGCCACAAGCACAGACTAAAGATGCCAAAGCGCTTACGCAGACAGATACGGTGATGGGCGCGCTATCGTCAGGATATGTCAAGCGCGCTCAACATGAGCTACCCAAGCAAGGCGATATATATCCTTGGCGGGTGACAAACAACTATCTAAGCGACCGCATCATGCTCAAACATCGCAAAATAAAAGATGATTGGTTACGTTTTAGTCGTTAAGGTCGCTTGGTTACAGTCGTTTGCTCAATGTTTTTTAATGGCTATTAATAAAATCAGTAACTTGTTTGCTTAAGATCTGCCACAAGGTTTCTTGGGCGCTTTTGCTGCCCCACGCATTATGCGGGCTAAATATAACGCGCGGATGCTTGGCAATGGTCAATAAAGGGTCGTCAGCGGTGATTGGCTCTTGCTCAAAAACGTCGCTGGCGTAGCCGATGATTTGCTCATTGTTAATGGCATCAGTCAGCGCTTGGCTATCCACGATGCCACCACGAGCGACATTGACGATGAGCGGCTGTTTGACCATTTTTGCTAAAGTATCTGCATTAATTAGGTGCTGAGTTTTCTCGTTTAATGGGCAATGCAAGCTCAGTACATCAGACTGTGCCAGTACGTCGTCAAACGCGGTATAGTCGTCATTGCACGGTGCGCGTCCTTGCTGCTCCGCCCACAATACTGTCATTCCAAAGGCACGAGCAATGTCGGTCACGCGTTTGCCAATAGTGCCAACGCCAATAATACCTAGTGTTTTATCTTCTAAATCTATTAGCGGAATATCCAGTAGGCAAAAATTACCGTTTGCTTGCCATGTGCCATCAGCGACTTTTTGATGATAATAAATACCCGCGCGCATGGCGTTGAGCATGAGCATAAAGGTATGTTCGGGCACACTTTTGACTGCATAACCTGCGACATTATAAAGCGCCACATGGTGCTCAACACAAGCGTCTTGATCGACGTTGTTCATACCAGTAGCGGTCAGTTGAATGAGCTTGAGCTTGGGCAATTTGCTTATCACTTCAGCGCTGATTTGCACTTTATTGGTGATAATGATGTCAGCGTCTTTGCAGCGCTCTACGATAACAGCAGCATCTTTTGGGGTGTCATCATAAGTGAGGTAATCGCTGATGCCGTCTGGGGCTGGCAAGTCGATGCCATCAGAAAAGGTGCCTTTATCTAAAAAAACCGCGCGCATGGTTATTCCTTATCTCATTATTATCGTAAATGGGGCTTTAGCTGCTACTGGCTTAATGTAGCACGTTGGTGATTTTAGTCAAAAAGGTCGTCAAAAAATCCATCAAAAAAGTACAAAGCAAAAAACCTCTACTTCAATATTGAAATAGAGGTTTTGTTGATTGAGACGGTAGTCTTTTGTGCTTATTTGGTTTTATGGACTTATAAAGAAAAGCGTTTACGCAATTTGCCAATAAGGCTACGTACGCGACTGCTCAAATCAATACGCACATCGTTTTCAGGGTCATGCTCGACTTCATAGCGTTTGACCAAGTCAGGGCTAGCTTTTAGCTTCGCATGATGCTGAAATGCACGGTTGACGCTAATCTCAAGCAGACTGGCGCGCATCGGTTTCGGCAAGCAGCGATAGACCTGACCTTTATTAATCAAATCAATCAGCAAGCCAGCGTCTTGAAATTCAGTCTGTACCAAAACCACCAAATGCGGCGCATCTTGCTTTAAGGTAAAGATAATCGGCGCGATATTCTCACCGCTGACATTGATATCGGTGATACAAACACCGATATCTTCATTCGCCAAATAATCGTACGCTTCTTCTAAACTCTCAGCGTGCAGTACTTTATAACTGTGAGAAAATTGCTTACGTATTTGCTCAATCAACTCATTGGTTTCATCGATCACCAGCAGCGTTTGCTTATTACCTGAACTGTCGAATTGGTCGGCATCTTCGTCTGGATTATAGGTCAAGGCGATTTCGGTTGCACGTCCGACCACGGTGATCAGCTCTTCAGATTTACAAGGCTTAGTCAAATAACGATAAATCTCACCATCGTTAATAGAGCCAATAATCGCGTTTAAATCGGCATAGCCCGTCAATAAAATACGCATGGTGGACGGTGAGACATCTTTTACTTCGCGTAAGATATCCACACCGACTCGCTCAGGCATCCGCTGGTCACTGACCGCCACGTGTACATGGTTGTTCTTGATATAGTCAATATACTCAGTCGGGTCGGTGGTGATAAAGACGTCATGGGTCTTACGAAACAGCAGTTTCATAGACCGTAAAATGCGTTGTTCATCGTCGATAAATGCCAACTTCGGCTTTGACTCAGCGCTGGTTTCAACTGTGGTTAAGTCATTTTCTAATTCATTCATGATGATATCCTTATGATGATGAATAATAGTCGTTAAATATCTAAATATGTTCTACGTAACAGGGCAGCTGACCCAGCGCTTACGCGACTAGGTTTTGCTCTGTTAAATTATTATTAATCGGCAGTATTAACGTAAATGTGGTGCCAACGCCTTCGGTCGATACGACTTTGATATCGCCATTATGTTGCTCCATAATTTGCTGGCTGATTGCCATACCAAGACCAGTGCCTTCGCCTGCGCCTTTGGTCGTAAAGAACGGCTCAAAGATTTGATTGAGAACTTCTGGACTCATGCCTTTACCGTTGTCGATGACATCAATATAAACATGGTGATCATCGGCACGGGTGCGTACTTCGATCTTGCCATCAGGTTTTTCTCCCATGGCTTGCGCGGCATTGTTCAGTAGATTGACCAAGACTTGGTTGATTTGCGACGGTGAGCATTTCACTTCAGGCGTGGGCGCAAAATCAGTCACAATCTCTTGATGTCTAATGGAGTTGCCAGCGATTTTAAGCGAGGCTTCGATACATTCGCGCACATCGATGGTTTTCACTTTTGACTCATCAAGACGGGCAAAGTTACGTAGATTTAGTACCATTTCAGTGATTTGCTCGACGCCAAATAACGAATCTTTAATCAGCTCTTTTAATTCAGCTGATAGGTCATCTTCTTGGATTTCATCAGAAGCACGGATAATATCCGCCAATAGCTTGTCAATTTTTCCATCAGCCGCCGCGTCAGTTTTAACGCTTTTTAATCCTTGTACCAATTCAATCAGCTCTTCGTATTGCTCAGTTAACTGGCCAATAATTTCAAGGTTATTTTGCACGTATGATAAAGGTGTGTTCACTTCATGAGCAACGCCTGCCACCATTTGTCCCAACGTTGCCATTTTTTCTGAACGAATCAATTGCAACTGCGAGTTTTTTAGCTCTTTTAGCGTTTCTTGCAGCTCAGCGGTACGTTCTTCGACTTTAATCTCTAGCTGTTGGTTGATGTTGGCAAGTTTACCTTCGTTAGACTGGATTCGGTCTAGTAGGTCATTAATAGAGCCGTTCACCAGTCCAATCTCGTTGCGACCTTCTGCGAATTTAACCTCGCTCAGCTTATTGTACTGCTTATTATTAATTAAGTTTTCCGCTTCAGAGATTTTATCAGTGGTTTCTTTCAAGGGTTTGAATGCTAAGAAAGTCAGCATGAAGTAAATGACGCCAGCCGTAATCAATAGTGCTAATGCAATCCAGTTAACCAAGTTTTCGCTGAGATTATCGGCAATGGCGTTAATTTCAGCATCAGGTTGGACAACGATCAGCTTCCAATAAGTCTCAGGAATCTCAAAGACATAGGCTTGACTGCCGTTGTAGTAACTGTCTTTTGCCAGCTCGAAGCTCTGTAATAAGCGGCTGTCCATGGCGTTTTGCTTGTTTTCACCGTTATTTAGGTAAGCGGCGTAGTTCACCAAATAATAACCTTTTGCCGTACCAGTCTCAGCTTTATCAAGCGTGGTCAGTACCTGCTGAACTTGTGGTGAGACGCTAGCGGCGACTTGTTCGATGATCTCATTACGTTGGACATCTAAGAAATCAAGCACGGGTTGCCAAGCAGGGTCTGAGTTGATGACTTGTTTGATATCAAGCGGCGTACCCGTTTTCTCATCAATATAGCTTAAGCGTTCAGGGTTAGAGGAGGCGATCACCTTGTCACTATTATCCAAGAGTAGAATGTAGCCTGAGCCTGAGCTTTCGCTTAACTTGACGATGTTCTCTTGTAGCTGATTCAGCGTAAAGTTAACCGTACTGGCACCCCAAAACTGATTGTCACGCTCGATTGCCACGCCGCAGCTCATCGCAAGCTCGCCTTTGGTTTGGCTGGCGCGCACATGGTTCCAAATACAGCTCTCAGGTTTGAGCAGTTTTAAGACGCTAAACCAATCTTCTTGATAATAAGGGTTGGTAGGATTTGGATCGCTTAACACCGCTTGATAATCGCCGTTTTGACGAACCATCAAAAATGGATGGGTCGCGGTATTTGCCCCAAGTGCGCCTTTTTCAGGCCAAATACCACCACTACCCAGTAAGTTATAATCACGCTTATCAAAGGCATTGGCAGTACTGGTTTGTAAAATCGCCTCTTCTGTGGGCAAGGTTTGCGCGCTTTGCTGTAGTAGCAAGGCACTACGCATTACCCGATTGATATCGGCTGAAATACTATTTACCGCGGTATTGCCACGTTCAGCCACCAATTTTGCAGATTCAAGGCGGATTTTCTCATAGCCCTCTTTATCAACAACATAAACGACGACCGCCAGTACGACCGCAAAAGCAATAAATAAAATAGTGGTTACTTGGGTACTGACTTGATTAAAAAAGCCAACTTTTTTGGAGGCACTCATGATGGTGATAGTCCTTGGATAATAGTGACCACGAAGAAGAGTGCCAATGCTAGGTATTGGTGGCAATCAATCAGGTGGTAATGCGTAATCTTAATTAAAATAGTCTGTACATATGGCAAAAAATTAAAAGTACTGCTTTACTCTTATAACTTAACCGACTTAACTATTGATAGTTTTATAACTTAAAGGACTATAAAAGGCCATACTGTGCCCATAAATCCTTAAGGATAATTAATCATGAATACTAGGCGGCAAAAGAGTATGTGTAGACGTGCGTTTGAATAATTCAGGTAAGAAAGAAGAAATGTTCTATTGCATTTCTTAACAATACAGAATCAATTTTATAATGACAATATTTTTTCTTTACTTGCTAGTCGTTATCTTATTGTTTTATATGACCAACTTATGCTTGGCGTTGATATAATCTTGCAATAATCTGCTCTTGAAAAGTCAACTTAGCGCACTCATCTAGCTGCTAACGTTATATAATGGTCGGCTTTATCTTGCGACCTAGCTAATGAGCTGACGCTGCCGGTATGGCCGGTGACCTCTCAGACTATTAAGTAATGACATCGCGCTAGTGATTCACGCTAGCAAATCTCATTATGAGCTATCTATTTTTTCCTATTATCTGAGTACAAAAGACATCGCCCTATGACTATCTCTATCGCTTCATTGCACAATACTGAATTTGCCGTTGGTCAACGTTATTTATCTGATACGGAGTCCGAGCTGGGCTTGGGTGTGGTCATCGATGTAGATGACCGATGTGTGCACATTCTATTTCCACAAAGTGAAGAGACGCGCGTCTACGCCAAAAATTCCGCGCCATTATCACGCGTGGTGTTTAAAGTCGGCGATAGTATTTCTGATCAAGCGGGTAAGAGCTATACCGTAACCGCGGTCGAAGAAGTGATGGGTGTACTCAAATACAGTGTCGATGAGCATGAACGAGGGATAATGGAAACCCGTCTTGCTGCCAATATCACGCTTGCTAAGCCGCTTGAGCGTCTGCTGGCTGGTCGTATTGAGCGTGGCGATTGGTATGAGCTGCGTCAAGATATCTTGCGTATGCAATCGGCGCTAGCGGGTCATCCGCTTAAAGGTTTGATGGGTGCGCGTGTCGATATCATTGAGCATCAGCTCTATATCGCTCATGAAGTTGGCAAACGTATCGCACCGCGTGTGTTGCTTGCTGACGAAGTGGGTTTGGGCAAAACCATCGAAGCAGGTTTGATTATTCATCAACAGCTGTTAACAGGCAAAGCTGAGCGTGTGCTCATTCTGGTACCAGATAGTTTGCAATATCAGTGGATGATTGAGCTGCGTCGTCGTTTTAATCTAAATTTTGCCTTATTTGATTTGGTACGTGCAGCAGCCATTAAAGAACACGATCCTGAGCAAAACGTCTTTGCCACTGAGCAATGTATCATTGCGGGTATGGATTTATTACTCGATCACCCTGATTTGTACGACCAAGCGATGGATGCAGGGTTTGATTTATTGGTGGTTGATGAGGCGCATCACCTGCATTGGGATGAGGCGCAAGGCGGCAATGATAAATATGACTTGATTGCTGATTTTGCTGAAGAAACGCCAGGGGTCATGCTATTGACAGCAACGCCTGAGCAGCTTGGCGCGCAAAGTCACTTTGCTCGATTGCGTTTGCTCGATCCGGATCGCTTTGATGATTTGGATGAGTTTATCAATGGTCAAGAAGCCTTTGCTGAAACGGCTGCCGTTGCTGGTGTATTGATAGAAGATAAGCCATTGAGCGACAGTCAAATTGCCGCTTTAAGCAGCTTGTTAGACATCAGTCTTGATGAGTTGGCAACGATTAATGATGACGAAAAATTGCGTACTTATGCGCTCAACGAGCTATTAGATCGTCATGGTACAGGTCGTATTCTATTCCGTAATACCCGTGAAAGTGTGAAAGGATTCTATGGTCGTAGCAGCCAGCCGTACCCATTGGCATTACCTGCCGCATGGAAAGACAGCTATCAAACCAATGGTAAATTGCGTGAGCAGCTATGGGGCGAAGAAAACCAACCTGATGGCGGCTGGCTAGAAGATGACCCACGCGTGCCTTGGTTGATTGATATTTTGCGCGGCGAGCTTAAGCACAAAAAAGTGCTGTTGATTGCCCGTAGTGGCGCGACGGTTGAGAGCTTGGAGGCGGTATTACGCTTACATGCTGGTATTAAAACCGCTATCTTTACTGAGCAGATGACCTTGCTTGAGCGTGACCAAGCAGCGGCGTTCTTTGCTGATAGCGAAGGCGCGCAGATATTATTATGCTCAGAGATTGGTTCGGAAGGTCGTAACTTCCAGTTTGCAAGTCAGCTGATATTGTGGGATTTGCCAGCCAATCCAGATACCTTAGAGCAGCGCATTGGTCGCCTAGATCGTATCGGACAAACGCAGCAAATTATGCTCCATGTGCCTTATGTACAGGGCACAGCACAAGAGCGACTGTATCATTGGTATCACGACGCGCTGAATATGTTTAATCAAATCTCTCCAACAGCGCAGAGCGTGCAAGAGCAGTATATCCAAGAGTTAAAGCCCCTGCTTGAAGGCGCGGATACTGACGAGAACCGTGCGATACTACAAGATATCATCGAAGAAGCGAAGCAGACGCGCTTGGGGTTAGAGGCACAGCTACAAGCGGGTCGTGATCGCCTATTAGAATACAACTCGTGTCGCCCACGTGTTGCCAAACGTATCGCTGACGCCATGCGCGATTTTGATGGTCATAATCTACTGCCGCAGTTTATTGAGCGCTTTTTTGCCTCAGCCAATATCGATCACAATATCCAGCGCGATGGCTCGTGGGTGATTGCTCCGATTGACAGCACTGAAATTAGTGATTATATCGATGGTCTGCCACTCGGTGACGAAGACGGTATGACGTTGACATTCGAGCGTGAGCAAGCACTACAGCGTGAAGATATCGAATTTATCACTCATGAGCATCCATTGATGCGCGCGATTTATGAGTTGGCGAGTACCAGCACCTTTGGTAATACCACGGTGGCGATGCTAAAAAGTTCTGCTGTACCACAAGGTATGGTACTGCTCGAAGTGAATTTCCGCGTTGAAGCCATTGCGCCAAGGTTGCTCAATTTACCCGCGACGCTGACCACGCAAAATATCCGCGTTTTTATCAGTGAGCAAGGCAGTGATTTGTCCTCGCGTATCAGTGCGGAGATGATTATGCCGCATATTGAGCGTCTGGATAAAAACCGTGCTCGCCAAGTCATTAAAGTACGCGGTGATGTGATTGAGCAGCGTTATTATGAAGCGGAAGAGATTGCCCGTCAGCAGCTTGCTGAGATTGGTGAACAAGCCAGTGCCCGTTTTAGCCAGCAGTGGTCACGTGAAATCAAGCGTCTTAAGCATCTACAAACGATTAATCCTAACGTACGCCCTGCCGAAATTGAGCGCTTGGAGCAGCTAAAAGCCCAAGGTGAGCAAGCACTAGGGAGTCTATTATTAGTCCCAGACTCTATCCGTGTGTTAGTGGCAGTGAAGCCATAAATTAAAATGCTCAAAAGAACGAGATGTTTAATAGCATCTCGTTTTTTTATGATTAATATCGTTTATATTAGGACGCGCCCTAGGGCATGTTAAGCAAAAATATCAACATGGTATTGCCAAGTGAGCGTCGCTCTCTAGTCAAAGCCATCGATATTGGGTAAGATGTTTATCTTTTCGATTTATAGCCCGTTTGCTATAAAAGGGTGACCGCGTCTCGTGTGAAGTATCACATATACCTTTGTACTCGATTGCTTTGTACTTCTTTTAAGCTGAAACAACGATATAATAAATGCTGGTGATAGCGCTGCTATGACCGTGTTTTTTGCGCTAAAATTTTCGTGTTAAATCTCTCTTGTGCATTTTTAGCAAGTGATTTCATATTATTTTACATTCAAATGCAAAGTGTCTTTTGTCTTTCGCGATATGATATTGATATCGTTGGGTGCGTATTTTCAGATACTTAGCGTTTTTGATAAAAATAAGGAAACCTATCGTCATGTCCGATTATTCGCAATTGATTGATGAGCTGCTAGCTACTGTAGCGCTTATTGAAGTGACCCCCGATGTCTTTGAGGGTAAGAGCCATGACTATGTTGGCAGTCGTATTTTTGGTGGACAAGTGCTCGCCCAAGCCATCATGGCGGCGGCGCATACACTGGACAAAGACAAGCCCTGTCATTCACTGCACGGGTATTTTTTGCGCGGTGGTGATATCACGCAGCCAGTGATTTATCAGGTACGCCGCTTGCGTGACGGTCGTAGTCTGTCTGCGCGTGAAGTGACGGCCATTCAGTATAAAGAGGTGCGCGGTAAAGCGCCTGTTGAGCAAGTCATATTTTCAATGATAGCCTCGTTTTCGCCGATGGAAGAGGGTTTAGAGTATCAAGAAGACATGCCTGTCTATCCGCCACCGGAGGATTTACTGGCTGAGCAAGATTTAAAAGAAGAGTATGTCGGAAAAGTGCCAGACGCACTCAAAGCCCGCTTTATGCGCCGTCGCCATGTCGAAATTAAACCCGTTAAACCGCGTGATCCGATTCATCCAGAGCCAATGAAACCTAAGCAAGCCAACTGGTTGCGTATCCGCGAATTGGGTAATCAGCCTGTTGCGATTCAACAAGCGCTGTTGGCATTTTCCTCCGATTTTTATCTGGTTGGTACAGGGCTGATGTCACATGGTGTCAGCTTTATGACCAGCGGATTGCAAGCGGCTAGTATCGACCACTCGATGCATTTTCATCGTGATTTTGATTTAAACGGTTGGATGCTATACGACATGTGGAGTGATACTACGTCTAATGCTAAAGGCTTGAATCATGGACAGTTTTGGCAAGATGGTAAGCTGGTGGCTACGGTACAACAAGAAGGCTTGATGCGTTTGCGAGTACCGAAGTCTTAGTTTTCTAGATATTCATCATAGTTGTTAAATTAAAAATGACTCACTATCAATAGTGAGTCATTTTTTTATGGTAGACATGGCGATTTTTTAAGCAGTTGATTTTGTTATTAGGATAGAAATATGGATTTTATGATTATTCTAAAATCTTCACCATCGCGCGTGGCAATCCAAGTGCTGCCTGAGCATCAACAGCATTTAACCAATTAATATTGATCTCTGCTGCTTGCAACGCTTCAGTTATTTCAGCCGTTTGCTTAGCCGTTAAAGTCACCAATTGCGGCGTCAAATACCAATGAAAATGGGTCAGTGAATGCTTGATAGGGGCATCGTCTAATAAAGTCTTACTGACTGCTTTTGCTGCCAATTTATGCTTATCTAACCACTCGTTAATAATTTGCTCGGCAGTAGTGAATTCTGCTTCATAGACTTTTTCATTACTAGCAACTTCCAATAGCCTATCATCGCTGTCTTCTGGTTTTTTAGCAGTCGCCGTCTTAGTAGCTTTGCCTGCAATTTTTTCAACAAACTGTAACGGCAAACTCCACAGTCCGCCCCAAATGCCATTATCCGGGCGTTGTAGCCACAGTATTTTGCCATCAATATCTTCAATCAATAACGCATTGCTAAACTTGCTGGGTTTGGGTTGCTTTTTTGCTTTGACTGGATAATCTGTTTCGCGCCCCTCTGCATGTGCCAAGCAGTCCTCTTGAAGGGGACATAATAGGCAGGCAGGTTTGCTACGCGTGCATAATGTCGCGCCCATATCCATCATCGCTTGCGCGAACAATCCTGAGTCATCGACAGGCGTTAAACGCTCTGCCAATGCCCATAGCTCTTTGGTGGTGGCAGACTTGGTAATATCACCGTCAATCGCTGCCCAACGCGTCAAGACACGTTTGACATTACCATCACAGATGACGCCATAACGATGTAAGCCCATCGCCATAATCGCGCCAGCGGTCGATGGCCCAACGCCAGAGATGGCTTCCCACCCTGCTAGCGTCTGCGGAAAGTCGCCCGTCTCATCAATGACTTCGACCAGTTGTTTCGCACCTTTATGCAAATTACGCGCGCGCGCATAATAGCCAAGTCCTGCCCAATGCTCCGCAACCGTATCCCATTCTGCGGCGGCTAAATCTTGCACGGTCGGAAACGATGCCATAAAACGGGCAAAGTAGGGCAGCACTGTCGTTACTTGCGTCTGCTGTAGCATGACTTCGGATAGCCAGACGACATAAGGATTGGGCGCGTCGGTTTGGTGCTGCTGCCAAGGTAGGTCATGGCGACCGTTTTCGGCGAACCAATCGAGTAGGCGCGGGGCGAACGAATCGAGAGAAGTACCGAGTTGAGTAAAATTATTTTCTATCGTTGTAAGGTTTGCAGTGGGGGTAAGCTGAGTCATATCATCAATTTTTGGCATATTAGTGTATGAATTATAACCGATTTTTGAGAGAAATGAGTTGATATCGCTGTTGTGCGCTGCTCGAGATTACCACGATGTAAGCGTCTTTTGAGGGTGAGTGTTAAAAAATAGAGTATGTAACAGAAAACTTAATGTAGAGTTGCAAATTTATAAAGTAAATCTTACAAAATTAAGTGAATTTTGTAGAAAAATTAACTTATCATTGTTGTGCTTTTTGCAAGATTATGACTCTCACTCTCACTCTCGCTAGGGTCGCAAGAGCACCTTTGAGTTAACGATAACTCATTGTCTGGTTTCATCAAATACGATTATTAAAGCTCACCAAGCATCATTTCAAACAAATGCTCACATGTATGAGTAATATTTAGGACTCTTTATGAAGTTAATCTCGAATTATTTATCTAAAGCAATATTGGCGCTAGCAGTCATTGGCTGTTCAGCCAACGTTTTGGCCGCCAAACCAAATCTAGTATTACAACAGCCCAATGTTTCTTTAGAGTTGGCCAATGAATTAATCGATGCCACCATGGCAGCCTGTCACGCAAAGGGCAAATCTGCCGTGGTCGCGGTTGTTGATCGTGCTGGTAATTTAATCGCGCTACAGCGCGATGATAATGTTGGTCCGCACAATACTGATGCTGCTGTTCGCAAGGCATTTACGGCATTATCTACCAAAACGCCTTCACGCACTTTGGCGGATAATGCTCGCGCTAATCCAGACTCAAACAACTTGAATACGGTAAATGATTTACTGCTGATCGGCGGTGGTGTGCCGTTAAAGTTTGGCAATGATGTGATCGGCGCTATTGCAGCGGGCGGCGCAGGCGGTGCAGTACAAGATGAAGCTTGTGCGTTGAAAGCTATCGAAAAAGTCATGCCTAAACAGAAGTAGTTGATGGCTTAGATACTGCTAAATGATTGAGATATCATCGAATAACTTCGATATCGTTAGCAGTAAACATAAAAAAAGCCCTTAGGGGCTTTTTTTGTATGAGCTCTAAAATGATTTTAGGCAGCTAGCATTATAGACAAAAAGGATTGTCGATTTACTTACGATTCTTCCGCGTTTTCAAACGACGTAAGCGTTTTTCTTCTTCTTTGGCGATTCTTTTTTCTTCTGCTGCTAAGCGTTGCTCGGCGACGACGAGTTCTTCAGCTTCAGACATGGCTGGCGTCTCAAGCGTAATACGCCCAAGCTTAGCGCTACGTAACTCGTTGATCAAAATCTCAGACATGCGGTAGGTATCGACTTGATTGCCCGAACGTACACAGCCACGATTGCGTCCAGCGACTTCAAAAAACTCCCAATCAGTCTTTGGTAGCGCTTCAATTTTGTAGCGGGCTTTTAGCAGCTCAGGATAGGCTTGCATCAAGTATTCAGCGGTATAGCTGGCAACATCAGCGAAATCAAAAGCCGTATCACGAATACCGCCCGTCGCTGCCAAACGATAGCCAGAGTTTTCGTTTTCGACTTTTGGCCATAGCATACCGGGCGTGTCATAGAGCATGATGTCATCGTCCAGCTTAATCAATTGCTGCGACTTAGTGACCGCTGGCTCATCACCAGTTCTTGCCACAGCGCGTCCAGCCAAAGTATTAATCAATGTTGATTTACCAACGTTTGGAATTCCCATAATCATGGCTTTGATTTGGCGACCCGTGCCCACTTTATTGGGCACAAGTTGTTTACAGATGGCGATGATACGTTTGACATCATTGGCTTTATCAGTATCGCAAGCAATGGCTTTCACACCGCTTTGCTGCTCAAGATAGTCCATCCAAGCTTGGGTCAACTCAGGATCAGCAAGGTCGGCTTTGTTCAGGATTTTGATGACGGGTTTTTCGCCGCGCAATGCCGCGACCATCGGGTTTTCACTACTATATGGGATACGCGCATCGATCACCTCGATGACCAAATCCATCTGCGGCATGATTTCTTTGATTTCGTTACGGGCTTTGTTCATGTGCCCAGGGAACCACTGAATACTTGCTCTCTTATCCATCTGCTTTCATAACCTTTTATAAAAAATGCGCAAAGTAAGACGATCGTCATTTACTTTTCATGGTGTCCAGTTTACTACAGAACCACCTTGCTCACGCTACAATTTCGCCCAACCAGATGCGCGATTACTCTTGAGCTGGATTTTCTATTTCATCGCGGGCAGGAGGTAACGGTGCAAGATAACCAATTAATAGTATTAAGCTGCCTGCGCCAAGGAAAGATATCACTCGCCAAATCGCTTCAGTCTGTGACAAATCAACCAATACCAGTTTGAGCACGACGATACCTAATAGCCCAATCCCCATAAACCAAAGCGTCCGCTGCCAATAGCGACTGGCGACGATGGTGGCGACTAAAGCTAAGAGCGTCCATAAAATGGTCAGTCCTGTCTGCACTTGCTCGCTATTCCATGCGCCGCCCTGAGCGCTGTCCCAAAGCGGTGTACCGATAAAGGCGTGTAATGTTCTAACTAACATACTGGAAATCAGCCAAAAGCTGATAAGACCTAATACAATCAGTAAATTATCGGCGATAAAGTTTTTCTTGGTATGATTATTTATATGGATATCAGCATTCGCTATGCCGAGCTTTTGGTTATGCTGCTGATTTAGGTAGTAAACACCAAAGCCAACGAATAGCGCCAGAATAGAGCTAATGTCGTATAAATTCAATAGCGGAAAATATGACATATCCCAAATTACACCATCATAAGACCAGTTGGTAATGATGACCCAACTTAAAGCAATGGGCGCAAAGATAGCCGCGCAGCTCAATAGCGCTTGTTGCCAATCAAACCAGTACAGTGGGCTTTGCTTGCATGCCTTGTTTGTACGCGTATTTTGCTTGGGATAATAAGCATAACGATGACAGCACCATAATCCAGCCAATATTAAAATGGCTGGCATCAATACAGCCATCACCCCAGCGGAATCTGCTAGTCCATAGTGGGCGGCGGCAGCAATGATTAGAATGCTAGCTCCCAGCCAGCTTGTGCCATCATAGCGTGACAGCTCGGAGTGGTCGTACCATATCTTTAACCACGATTGTCCGATAATCAACCAACCAACGATTAAACCAGTCAATAGTAGCCAATCTGCTGTCTGCCATATTAAATGAAACTCGAATTTTTGCGGCAATTGTATGACGAGCATGAGATAAAAGACGATCGATAAGCCATGGCTAAGTTGTCTGATTTCTATCCACGAGCGATAACGATTGATTGTCCAATAAATGGCAAGGCTGACCAGTGCTGCGAGTGCAATCATGGTCGTCGTTGCCAGTGTCCAACTGGCAAACCACTGGTTAAAATCAAGCAGCAGCACTTGTAGTAGCCATGCTATAGCCGTAAAGGTCAAAAATCTTATAAGTATAGGACTGTGCCAAACAAGATTAAATACTGTGCTGTGGCTGTTGATTGAGGTTAGCCATTGCTGTGCGGCTTGGGTGCTAATACCTAATGCGTTGGCATAGGTTGATATCGCATCTGGCGTGGCGTTTTGCTCTTGAGAATATGTTGAATGATTATCTAAGCTATCATTTAAGTCTTCGTTCAAACTATCATTTAGCATAGCTGGCGAGTTGTTCGTGCGTAAAATAAATACAGTGGCTAGATAAGTCATAGCCGAAATGGTTAAGGCCAATGTTGGATAATCCTGAATGGCGAAGACCACTTTTACCATCAGCATACCTATACTGATTAGTTGCAATAATAAACCAAATAACACTGACCACGCTCGCAATGAACGCCGTCCAAACCAGACCAGCGCCACTCCTTGTACTGACCAGCCAAAGGCAATCCATTCAGCATCGAATGCCAGCGGAATGACCAACGCCAAAAAGCCAAACCCTAATGCCAACATGCCCTCGGTGATTAAGGCATAACGCTGGCTACGCTGCACAAACAACCAGCCGAGTCCTAAATAAACAGTGGCTAAAATAGCACTAGCGATGGTTAAGGCATTAGGAATATCATCTAATAATGCCGCAAATAAACCAAAGGCTAATATCGGCACTGAAAATAGTAAGCCAGTATCAATAGGGAATACATAGCTATTATTTCTTACGTGAACGCTATCTAAATGCTTTACGTTGTCTGCGTTATCTGTCTGGATGATGTCTGTTTCATTAAGGGTATTGTAGGCAATGATTTGTTGGGCGTAGCGAATGACAACAAACAGATATAGCAGTAAGTGTAAGGTGACCAGTAAGACTAAAGACCAGCGCTGCGCCTCAATGACCGTGCCCAAATTCTCACTGATGCCCCAGTAGTACGCCAACCCAAAGGTCACAGTGACACCGAATAAATTCAGTATTTTCCATGGGCGGTAATGCGCGATAATCGCAATCGTCACGTTCAATAGTAGATAGTAACTAAACAATACCACCAAACTACCCGTGTCTTCACTGGTCAAAATAGGCGCAAAAAACCCACCCGATAATGCCAACAAAGCCAGTGGAAAGGCATTTTGACGTACGGCGAGTGCAATGATAATCGCAGATAATAGCCCAAGCCCGATAAAGCTTGGTAAGTTAGGCAGAACTTGGTAAACGCTATAGGCAAAAAAGGTCGTTAAATACGCAATCGCTAAGCCTGCGCCTTGTAGGGTGATGCCATAAGCAAAGCGATTTTTTGCCAATTTTAGACCTAATGCTGCCAGACCTAAACCGAGGATGCCTATCGCTAAAAGCTTGGACGCTATCGACACTTCGATATAGTCGCTTAACAAGCGAAGTAGTAGCACCACACCGATAAGTAAGACGATCACGCCAACGCGCACGACTAGATTGCCGCCAAAAAACCAGTTTTTGATAGAGTGAATCAGCGAAGTGACGATAGGCAGTGAGCGTTCATCCGGCTCTATGGGCGATGGTTTTTTTGGAGAAGGGGCTGGTTTCGGGTGAATCGTAGCAGTAAATAAAGGAGGTGCTGAGTCAAATAGCTCCTCGATAATAGGTTGGGGCGAGTGAGTCTCAGCTAGCGTTTGAGTCATTGGTTCAGTATGAGCGTCTACGTCATTATCGGCGTTATTATTCATAGAGCTGACACGGTGTTGCTGCGCTTGTAACTCATCTTGCAGTTGCGTGATGTCTTGTTGAAGCTGATCAACGCGTCGCTTTAGTTTATTGTAAAAAACGATAATCACTACTAGACAAACAAGCAATACAAACCCGCTGATATCAGACATAGCGCTACCACACCGTTACTCAATATTTGATGGCTTGATGATGACTCGATTTCAAAGCAAACACAAGCAAAGCGCTCATCAAAAAAAGGGCTAGCCCAAGATTATTCGTTTACGATCATGGAGCTGACCTTGATGCTTTATAAACTAAGATATTTAAGCGGCATATAATTTATGTCTTTCTGATAATGTACATTCACGCAAGGTTAGATAATTCACCATACCTGAGACGATACCTGCAATAACACCGATAATAATTAAAGCTGAAATCAAAGATACTTCGACCGTACCTGCGTATTTTTGCCATAGTACAGCAAGAGAGGTCAATACCCCAAAGGTAAAAAATCCATGCTTTATCGTCAACCAAAAAGCGGTTGGGAAGAAGGCTACTTTTTTTTCTTTGATACCAAAATAAGCCACCATAGTTAAAATCATGGCTAACGTAATCGATAAGGTAACGGAGGTACCGAGCACCGTGTCTTCATTATTGGTAATAGAGTCAACAGATATTGCGATTGATGAGTATGTTTTTAAGAAGAAGTATTGTATGCCGCCGTTAATGAAGGCATTGATTACGCCAGTAAGCATAGCGCCTTTTAGCAATTTTGCGTTTAATGTTGTTGTCATGGTTTATGTTCCAAGTCCAAGCGAATAGGTTTATGCATAAAAAATACTGAGTAGATAAAATCCTACCCAGTATGGTCGAATGCTCAACACGCCCTATTATGTATCGTTTATAAATTTATGATTAAAATGATGACTGAGTTTATGAGGTTGGCATTTTACTTTTGTAAACGCCGCCGCCATTGACTGTCAGTTCAGCACCAGTAATCCAAGACGCTGCATCACTTAACAAAAACGCCATCGCTTGAGCGATATCTGCTGGCACGCCACGTCGTTTTAGGACGATACCTTTGACCACATTATCGATCATCTCTTGGGTATAACCGGCTTCTTCAGAGGAAGCACCATTATCTACTGTACCGATGATTAGTGAATTAAAGCGCACTTCAGGACCTGATGCGACCGCCATACTTTTTACCATATTTAGCAAGCCCGCTTTAGCTGTGCTGTATTCGATAAATTCTGGCGATGGTGTATTACCAACCATGGATCCAGAAAATACCACAGAGGCGTTTTCTTCTTGTTTTAAATACGGCATACATAAACGAGTCAAATGATAAGATCCCAAGGTGTTGAGCTTATACGCATTGACCATTTTTTCGGTGGTAGATTCCCACAAAGGCGTATTTGCACCCCAACCGACGTTGTTGACTACTGCAGAAATCTTACCGAATTTTGCAATAGTTGCATCGACCAAGGCTGCAATTTGCGTCTCGTCAGTAAAGTCGGTTTTCATACCTAAGGTTGCATTGCCTGTTTCTTTTTCGATATCAGCGGCAATTTGCTTCACTTTATCTTCATTTAAATCAGCGAGGACAATGTTGCCTCCTAATGAGCTTAAAAACCGTGCCGCCTCGCTACCAATAGCGCCTGCTCCACCACTGATAATGATGGTTTTATGATGAAAGTCGAATAGTTGTTGGATGGTTTTCATGATTTTACCTTATTATTAATGAGTGATTAGTGAGCTACCAGCAAGTGATGTGACTGATTATATGAATCACGACTGTACAATAACCATGTTAGCGTCTTAAATCCTTACTAATAGTAAGCCTTTGTAAGTGTGTGATGACCAATATGGATTTGTTTACGATAAAAAAAGCAGAGTGCGGCGGGCGCACTCTGCTATATAGTGGGTTAATAGATAGGGGTTAATAAATAGTGTGTTAATAACCTGAAAACAGCTATTGATATGCCTGATCCAGAGATTATTTACCTAAGTTATTTTCCATAAATTCAAGCATGTTTTCCCAGCTTTGCTTGGCAGCGGCTTCGTTGTAGCCAAGATCAACCTCATTTTTAGCAGCGCGCTCATCGGCATGTGGATTGGTAAAGCCATGCTTAGCGTTGTCATAAACATCGATAATATAGTCAACACCAGCAGCATCTAGTTCTGATTTTAGACCTTCTATAGCTTCCATTGATACCATTGAATCATCGCGACCGTGAGCAACCAATACGTTAGCGGTGAAGTTTTTATCCGCTGGCTGTTTTGGTGTTGGGTTGCCATGGAAAGTGGCGACCGCTTTTAATGGCATGCCTTCGCGAGCCATATCAAGCACGACCTTACCACCAAAGCAAAAGCCAATCGCTGCTAGATTGTCACCATCAACGGCTAACTGGTCGCTAAAGTCATTAAGGATTAAACGGCAGCGCGACATCAGCATATCTTGATCTTCTAATACTTGCTCCATCCACATATTCGCTTGCGCGGCATCGGTGGTCAGCTTGCCTTCACCGTACACGTCCATTGCGACGGCGGCATAACCTGCTTCTGCCAAGCGCTCGACCACTGATTTTGGGTGATCAACGATACCCCACCATTCTGGCGCTACTAAAATTCCCGCAACAGGATGGTCGTCAGATGCATTTTCTGGCAATGCCACATAGTTGATAAGCTGGACACCGTTTTCGGTGGTACTGATTAGTTCAAAAGTCTTAATTGACATATTATTATCCTTTTTTATGTGAGGAGTTTTGCGTTATAAAAGTTATTTGTCTGTGTTTTTGCGACATCGTTTTTCTTACTTTTACTACCTTAACGCTCAACCTAGGCAAAAACAGCTATAATACTGTAACGCTCTTTATCAAAATGCTACGGCACCTTTATGACACTAAACTTGTTAAACAACTGTGCAGCCCATCTAGACTCTGACGCAACGTTGCCGCTAAAAGTCATGGAAAAATCAGCTGTGAGCTTATTTCCTGACAGTGGCAATCAAAGCAGCAGCAATAGCGACCATGACAGTAAGCTCAATGATACATTGCGTCCGAATTTTTGGTCGCGCTTTGCATTGTCAGAACTCAATCATAGCGAATGGGAAGCGTTGTGTGATGGTTGTGGCAGCTGCTGTTTGATTAAGTATATTGACGAAGATGAAAATGGTGATGTGGATGAAGAGTTGGTCGAGTATACCGATGTGACTTGCCAGCTAATGGACTGTACGACGGGTTATTGTCAGCACTATGACGCGCGTCAAGAGCATGTGCCAGACTGTATTCAGCTAACCATGGACAATCTCCCGCAGATGATGTGGTTGCCTTCGCACTGCGCCTATAAGCGTTTGTATAAAGGACAAAATTTGCCAAGTTGGCATTTGTTATTGACCCAAGATGCAGTGGTAACGCAGCAACAAATGCGTGCTGCCAATGTTGGCGTGGCTGGGCGCTGTGTTTCTGAGACTGGTATGTCTGATGAAGCAATGGAGGAGCGGGTGGTCAGCTGGGTTAAGCCTTGATAATACTGGGAGTTATTGAAATCAGTGACGTTGGTATTATTGCAGGATAAAAGTATAGTGCTACTTGATGTTAATAAGAAACCTGAGCCGCAGATTTGGCTTTTGCCTCAGCATCTTCTTGCGTGTCAGCCAATGGCGGGATAGGAATGTTCTGACGAATTTGCTCAGAGAACTCGCGGCTGTTTTCGTTGCTATTAACGCCAGATTCTAGATTGATTTGATTACTGAATCCTTTAACCTTTGAGTTGATATGGGTACGCTCGTACCATGTATCCATTGACCACGGCTGTCCAGTCTTTTCTGGAGTAGCGTCAAGCATACCGACATCATATAGATAATTTGGCAGCCAGCCAGAGACCCAAATACGATAATCCCACGGCAGGCGATCGCCACTGACGATACGCGCCATATAAAAAATGATATTGGTGCAATTACTGAGTAATGTGTTATACCAAGCAGGCTTGGCATTCAATTCATCGGCAGCGGTTAAATAAGATTCAAATAGTGACTTGACCTCGTGCTGCTGCAAGTTGCTAACGGGAAATAGATAAACTTGCTCGCCACGCGCATTCGTTCGGGTATAAATAATATCACGCTCTTCTGCGGCAATCAGGCTCAGCTCATAGCGTCTAAAAAACCCTGCCAATGCCGAAAACGACTCGCCTTCTTCTTTACGAATCTCAAATGAGAAAGCAAGCGGTCTATCATCTTCAAAACGAAAACTGACCAAAGTATGGGCAATCAGTGGACCCATCCAGTAAGAATTGGTGACATCGACGCCAGATAGTTTGGACATATCAATGGTACGTGTATCCCAGCGTTCGGTCGCCTCCGTGTCGGTATGCCAATCAAAGTTACGTACATTGGTTAGGGTCACCAAATCAGGATTGGTTGCATCGCGCTCGTAAGTGACTCTTTCACTTACCTCAGCCATCCAGTCGCGCTCTTGTTGGGGTTCAATAGAAAAAAACCAGCCAACGCCTACCAACCAAATAGCGCCATATAAAGCGGTTAACCATTTATTTGCTGACTTGCTATTTATGGTTGCTTTGTTGCTCCATGGTTTACTGCTGTGTTGTTTATGATAAAAGCGCTGAGCTATTTTCGGCCAATAGCGAACGCTCAGTAAGGCTGTCAGTACACCAACAATGAAAATTGCGGTTAACCAAGTGATGGCAGAGCCTGCCCCAAACTGATACCAAATCGCCAGCAATAACCAAACGGCTGACAGTAGTAAGGTAATAATGATGAAAAACTGTACAAGATAGTATCGCCATGTAGGTGTCGGTTGGCGACCATTCGCAGTGTTGTTTTTTAAGCCGTGTCTATCCGAACCATGATTATTTGACTCAAGCGTGTCCAAGCCGTTATCTGAACGATGGCTATGTGAGTGCGGCGTGAGCAGGCGAGAGAAAAAGGAACGTAGCGACATAGGGTGTGCTTTGGTGTGTGAAGGCTTTGACCATAGCAAAGTTTATAACGTACTGACAATACAATTTGAGTGAATTTATCGTTGAATGTCGGTGAGCCTTGCGCTAAAGTGAAGCTACTTTGATCTGCTCTATTTATAACTTAATAATCAAAGATCTGTTTTATTTGCTGTATTCATCCCCATCTACGTCTGTTATTACGTATTATTGTTTTTACGTATTATTTTAATTGTTATTAACTAAAGAGGTTAAATCACATCACCATGTCTGACGACACTCCCAGCCCGAGTAGTTGGTCGATGCGCGGCTTAAAACGCTGGCTATCGACCGCCCCCGAAACCCGTGACGAATTGATTCGTCTGGTACAAGACTCGCGCCAGTTCTTAGAGCCTGATACCGTCGATATGTTAGAAGGCGTGCTGGATCTGCCTGCGACACAAGTGCGCGAAATTATGACTCCGCGCCCGCAAGTGGTTGGGCTGCACGAAAGCACCAGTCTCGCTGAGGTGATGGATATCATCCTTGAGACCACCCATTCGCGCTATCCTGTCTTTGACAGTCAAGATGATGATGCCGTCATTGGCATTTTATTGGCAAAAGATTTGATTCCTATTCTTGTGCATATGGTGCGCGATCAAGAAGATAAAATCGATAGCAAACGTTTGAGAGATCTGGTACGTCAGCCGCTATATATTAGTGAGACGGCACGTTCTGATACCTTGTTACGCTCATTGCAGCGTACCCAAGTACATATGGCGATTGTCGTCGATGAATTCGGCAACTTTGGCGGTGTCGTTACCATGGAAGACTTGCTTGAAGAGATCGTCGGTGACATCGTCGATGAGCATGATGACTTCGATGAAGACAGTGATATCAATAACATCGTCGCTGATCCTGAAAAACCAAATACGTGGCGTGTGCAAGCGTCTACCGTGATTGAAGACTGTAATGATGAGCTTGGCAGTCATTTTGATGATACGGATGTCGATACCATGGGTGGTCTAGTCATGCAGGCGCTTGGTTATGTGGGCGATTTGGAAGGTGAAAGCGTGGTGATAGATGATTGGAAAATCACTATTACTGATGTTGAAGGGCGTTTTATCCAAAATCTTGAGCTCACCAAAATCAATCCTGATCAGCAAATATTGATAGGCAGTCATTGATGTGTCGATAGCGACCTAAACATTGTTTGATATACTCAAAAAAACACGATTGCGGTCGTGTTTTTTTTGTGTTTGCTATTGGGTATTTGCTACGCAATGTTACCTATTAATGGGTTGAGACTGGTATCATGGGCGGGTTTAACTTTTAGATACTGTACAAAACACAATACGGTCTGCTTCAGCTTGGTTTTCATCTGAATGTTGACGCTTAAAATTTTGAAAAATATGGTTTTGGATAACTGCTATGCGCCTGTCTACTGTTGATTTACAAAAACGCCTGAACCCTGATAAGCCCAAGGGTTTGCCTATAGCGCTGACGGTATTGATTGCGTTGTTGGCAGGGTCGGTGTTTATATTTGCACTTGCGCCTTATGGCATTTGGCCACTGGCGCTAGTGTCGCCTGCTATTTTATACGCCTTACTGATGCCTGATATGAGTGGCAAGCGTGCTTTTCTTATCGGTCAGGCTTACGGTACGGGACTTTGGTGCGTTGGTGCATTTTGGTTATACACCTCTATTCATGTTTATGGCGATACGCCAGCATGGCTTGCGCTGATTATGATTGCGCTGATGGGGTTAGGCATGGGGTTATTCCATGGCTTTTTGGCGTTGGTTTTCAACCGTATGGTCGGTCGTCAGCCGTTGTCGTTTGCGGCGTTATGGATACTCCAAGAGTGGCTGAAAACGTGGCTGTTCACTGGATTTCCGTGGTTGTTTGTCGGTTATGCCTTTACGGAGCAGTATTGGTTATCGTCATTAGCACCAGTCGCTGGCGTCTTTGCAGTGTCTTTTGTGGCGGTATTATTGGCAGCCAGTTTGGTTGAGCTATTGCGTCGCCGTGGCGGCTATATGATTCCGTCGATAGCATTGTTGGTAATTAGCAGCGCGTTATGGTTGATTAATCCGCAATGGACGAAACCAAAAGGCACGCCTGATTTGTCCGTGTCCTTAATCCAAGGTAATATTCCACAAGATTTAAAATGGCTCACCGAATATCAAATAGAAACCCTGAAAATTTATGCAACTCTGACCAGTACTGAGTGGGATCGCGATATCGTCTTATGGCCAGAATCCTCTATTCCTATGTTTCAAGATGAAGCGATTGGCTTTATCAGTGAAATGGTTAAGATGGCCAAAGAAACAGATACCACATGGGTAACAGGTATTCCTTATCGAGATTTAGAAAACTTTGACCCAAAAACAGATAAATATCCGCCATTTTATAATAGCGTGGTTGCGCTAGGTAGTGATGCTGAGGGGATGTATAAAAAGCAGCGTCTGGTACCATTTGGTGAATATATTCCCTTCGAAGGCATGTTAGATATCTTGCCAAATCTTGCTGGTAGTCAAGAAATCATGAGCTATAGTCGTGGTAGTGACAACCAATCACCGCTGCGTGTACGTGGTCATAATTTGGGCTCAGCAGTCTGTTATGAAGTGGCTTACCCTGATACCACTCGTAAAAACGCGATTGGCACGGACTTCTTATTGACCATCTCAAACGATGCTTGGTTTGGTACGTCGGCAGGTCCATTGCAACATCTGCAAATGGTGCAGATGCGCGCGCTAGAGAATGGGCGTTGGTTTATGCGCGCGACCAATACGGGCGTGACCGCTATCATCGATCATAAAGGTCGTATCGTCGAGCGTGCACCGCAGTTTGAGCGCACCGTATTGCGCGGTGATGTTCAGGCGCGGGTTGGTAATACACCTTTTATGAGCTTCGGTAATTATCCGATTCTCTTTATCATTACGCTGTTACTTGTCTTGAGCTACTTTGGTAAGCGTGGGATGCCGCAACCGCGTTTGGGTAAGTCGCTAAAATAACTGGCTATTATTACCAGTGATAATGAATCGCTCGAATGAGTTATGAGAATTAACCATAAAAGCGAGTGGCAAAGTTTGTTGATAATAAATCCTTTAAATACTTAAGGGTTTTAACAAATCGGTACGAATTGCGATATAATAGACCAATATTTTAAATATTTTGTGCAAGGTGGATAAGGTATGTCAGAACATATTGTCGAAAACAACCCTAAGAAAGAGTTCTTATTTGCTTTAGGCGGTGTTGCCTTATTTTTAGGTATCGTCTTACTTATTGGTATTTCTGGATTTTTGCGTCCAGCAGGCGAGCACATTACTGCTGAGACAACCGAAACGTCAGCGGCGGCTGATGAAGCAGAAGCGATTGCTGCTGAAGACACTGCGCCAGCTGAAACAGCACCTGTAGCCGCGGATGCTACAGCGACTGATACTGCTGCAGATGCAAGCGTCACCCCAGCGACCGATACTGATAGCGCTGTGGTTACCGCAGAAGCGGGTACTGCCACTGCTTCTGGTACAGTTAGTCAAACTGCGGTTGCAGATGCTGATCTAACGGCTGAGCAAGCAGACGGTGATTTGGAAGCGGGTGATACCACTGATGTAGCGGTAGCCGCACAGTAATATACGTAAGTCGATGCTACCTTTTTAAAGTATGGCTCGACAAACCGCTTCGCTTAAAGTCCAAGTATTTTCGCTTAAAGCCTAAGTGTTTTTGCTTAAAACCTAAGTATTATGGCAATATTATTGTAATACCATAAGCACCACAGCATCGTCATCACTGCCATTGATGCTAAAAATAAAAGCCCGCTTTCAGCCAATGATAGCGGGCTTTTTTGTGGGTATTTGTGTAATTATTGACCAATTATTTCTTTACTTGATTATATCCAAGTGAAACAATGATGCGCCTATATGACCGCTTGTCGGGATAATTATATATTTGGTCGTTAATACAGTGGTCTTTAAAGGAATAAAGTTATGAGTACAGAATCAAAGTCAGAGGCTAGTGCTGCTGAATTGGCAGCACTAGATAATGGATTTATGGGGCACCCTAAGCCGCTACGTCCATTGTTTTTCACAGAAATGTGGGAGCGATTCTCTTATTATAGTATCCGTCCACTATTAGTATTATTTATGGTAGCGACCGTCGGTAGTGGCGGTTTTGGTTTCGATGAAGTTACAGCTTCTGCTATCTATGGTATTTTTGCTGGTTCGTTATATTTAGCGGCAGTACCGGGTGGCTGGTTGGCTGATAATTGGCTCGGTCAAGAGCGTGCACTGTGGTGGGGTAGTATTATTATCGCCCTTGGTCATTTGTGTATCGCACTATCCGCTATGCTTGGGATGACGCTGTTTTTTGTGGGTTTGATGTGTATCGTTCTTGGTTCAGGCTTATTTAAAACCTGTATCTCCGTGATGGTCGGAACGTTGTATCCCAAAGGCGATGCACGCCGTGATAGTGGCTTTACTCTATTTTATATGGGTATCAATATCGGTGCGCTATTGGCTGCCCTTATCGTTGGCGTATTTAAAGAAAAAGGTATGTGGCATGTAGGCTTTGGTGTCGGTGGTCTTGGCATGTTAGCTTCACTATTGATTTATCGTTTTTCAGCTAAAAAAACCTTAAATCGTTATGCTCGTGCCAAAAACATTACGCCTGAATGGGAACAAACGACTGGACGTTTCAAAAATGTAGGTCGCTGGGTTGGCGGGTTTCTCGCGCTACTTGCTGCCATTACTGTCTTAGTGTCGACTGGTATTATGCCATTTAACCCTGAAATGGTTGCTCAGTATATGACTTACCTCATTGCAGCAGTCGTCATATTATACTTTGCTGTCATGTTTATTTCACCGCGATTGGACAAAACTGACAAGCTACGTTTGTTAATTTGTTTTATCTTAATCATCGGCTCGACGCTATTTTGGTCAAGCTTTGAGCAGCAGCCAACGTCTTTTAACCTGTTCGCCGATCGCTATACAGACCTAAATGTTTTAGGCTTTGAAGTGCCTAGTATTTGGTTCCAATCGCTCAATCCCTTATTTATTTTAATATTAGCACCGATCATCAGCATTGTCTGGGTCAAGCTTGCCAATCGAGGCCTTGAGCCAAATAGTATGGTAAAGTTTGCGCTCGGTATGTTGTTTGCCGCTGCAGGCTTTGCTTTGATGATATTTGCCTCAAAAAGCATTTTGACTAGCGATGGTGGATTGGCTTCACCTTTATGGTTAGTGGGTAGTTTATTATTACTGACTCTCGGTGAGTTGGCGCTCAGTCCTGTTGGTCTATCTGCAATGACTAAGCTTGCGCCAAAAGGCATGCAAGGTCAGATGATGGGGCTTTTCTTTGCTTCTCTTGCTTTAGGTAATTTGGTTGCTGCGTTCTTTGGTGGTCAAGTATCAGCGGATAAGATCGAAGGATTACCGGGCTTATTTACGATGATGACGATCTTTTTGGTGGTCACAGCCGTTGTCTTATTGGCATTAGCCAAACCGATCAATAATATGCTGCAAAAAAGCGAGCGTGCAGATAAGCTGAGCTAATTCAGACACACGATTAATGTGATTTAGGATCAACAGCAATACCAGCAAAAATGTTAGATGGCGAGACGTGTTACCATGATCGGTAGCACGTTTTATGGTGACACTTAGTAAGTTATTGCCCCCACGCTATTGAAAGTCCGCTTTCCGCCCAAACATCTAATAATGCTCTGCTGTAATGCTCCTAAAAATAGTTAGCCTTATCTATCTGGTCATTGACAACACTTTAATTTTTAAGACATTGAGCGTCTTACGCAGGTTGTTTAGATGCTAAGCATTCAGTGAATGATGAATAACTAACGCCTAAAACAGTTTACTCGCTCAAATAAGACGACTATCCATAGTCGCCTCACAATATGATTTTTCCAAATCTTATTTTTTAAAATCAATAAGGACACCTTTTATGAATAAACAAAGCATCCACGATCGTATCGACAGCCTACGTCAGGCGTTGGTAGCACAAGATCTGACCGCGATTATCGTACCGTCTGCTGATCCGCATTTATCTGAGTATTTGCCAGAATATTGGCAAGCGCGCTTATGGTTATCAGGATTCACAGGCTCAGTCGGTACGCTCGTTGTTACCGCTGATTTTGCTGGATTATGGACGGACAGCCGCTATTGGGTACATGCCGCTGACCAATTAGAAGGTACTGGTATTAGCTTAGAGAAGCTTGCACCGGGTCAGCCAAATCATATTGATTGGCTCGCCGAGCACTTGGCTGAGGGTGATAGCGTGGCAGTGGACGGCAATGTATTGTCTATCTCTGAGCAAGATAGATTGTTGAATGCCTTTGATGCCAATGACATTACCTTAATCACTGAGCGTGACGTATTGACAGAAATATGGAGCGATCGTCCAGCGCTACCAACCGCCAGTCTATATCAACACGATGCGCAGTTTGTCGCGCAGTCTGCTACCTCAAAACTTGCCGCTGTACGTGCAGGTATGGCTGAGGCAGGCGCAACCCATCACTTGCTTTCAAGCTTAGACGATATTGCTTGGTTGACCAATTTACGCGGCGCTGATGTTGATTATAACCCTGTGTTTTTGGCACATATGCTCATTAGCGAACATGACGCGACATTGTTTATCGATAATAATAAAGTCAGTAGCGAGATAGCACAAATCTTAAAAGACAGCGGTATCACCCTTGCTGATTATGACGCTGTGCAAGATGCATTGGGCACATTGACCGCCGATGACTTATTGCTATTAGACCCAAGTAAAGTGGCAGTGGGTACGTTATCTAAAATGGGCGATGGCATAGGTTTTATTGAGCAAATGGCGCCAAGTACGTTGCTAAAATCGGTTAAATCTGACGCTGATATCGACCATGTGCGTGAAGCCATGCGTCAAGATGGCGCGGCATTAAGTGAGTTTTTTGCCACATTTGAGCAGCATTTAGCAGACGGTGAGCGTTTAAGCGAGCTGGACGTTGATAGTATGCTCATCGAAGTGCGCAGTCAGCAGCCACATTATGTATCGCCAAGTTTCCCGACTATCGCAGGCTTTAATGAAAATGGTGCGCTGCCACATTATCGTGCAACACCAGAAAAATTTAGCTACCTAGATGTCAATGAAGGCGAGGGTGGTTTATTGCTCATTGATTCAGGCGCTCAGTATCAAAACGGCACCACAGACATCACCCGTGTGGTCGGTATTGGACAGGTAAGCAGCGAACACAAACGTGACTTTACTACCGTACTCAAAGCCCATATTGCCTTAGCAAAAGCGCATTTCCCTGATGGTATCGCTTCACCACTCATCGATGCGATATGCCGTGCACCATTATGGCAGGCACAGATGGATTATGGTCACGGTACTGGTCATGGCGTTGGTTATTTCTTGAACGTCCATGAAGGCCCACAAGTGATTGCTTATAGTGCCAGCATGCCGAAAGAGCGCGCGATGAAAGAGGGCATGATCTCAAGTAATGAGCCAGGTCTATACCGTGAAGGCAAATACGGTATTCGTATTGAGAACCTGATGGTCAATAAACGCGTTGCTCAACCAGTAGAGACAGAATTTGGTGATTTTCTTAATTTTGAGACCGTCACTTATTGCCCAATTGATACTCGTTTAATTGAGTCGTCATTATTGACTCAAATCGAAATTGATTGGTTGAATAATTATCATAGCCAAGTCTATGCAGAGCTAAAAGACCGCGTTGAAGGTGCAGCTCTTGACTGGCTGACTGAGCGTACTAAGGCTATCTAAAGTAAACGCTCATATCGACGAATCTAAAATGAAAAAACCCCCGTAAAGTTTACGGGGGTTTTTTAGTACTAGGAATTTATTACTAAGGATTTATTGCTAAAAGGTGATGCGTAGGACGCAGCATTTAGCTTTTTGTAGACTCTTTGTCAGTTCCTTCTTCATCTTCGCTTAGATTTTGAGTCACTTCAGCACGTAACCAAGATTTTAAATTCTCAGACATCAGCATCATTTGCTCACTGAGATAATCATCAATTTGCATTTCCAACTCACGGATCATCTCTTGATGCGTAGTACTCAGTTTTACATCTTTCAATGCCAGTTTAATGGCGGCGCTGGCTTTGTCATTGACCGCTTTTATGCTGTGGTCGTCATTGATATACTTGTCATTAGCGACATTAGCATGTTCACTGGTGGTTTTGTTCTCAGAGCTAGATTGCGTCGCAGCCGATTTTTCAACATTTTGATTTTTTTCAACCGTGCTATCAATACTGAGCGATTCTGAATCACTCGCATCATTGGCATTCATAGCGGTCGTTTTATCAGCAATATTCTTCTTCTCAGCGGCTATTTGCTCAGTTTTCTGTTGTTCTTTTTGCGCGGTATCTGCTGCTTCACGAAGTTTGGTTTCTTCTTTTAATCTAGCACTTTCTTTTAATCTGGCATCCTCTGCCGCTTTTACTTTTTGTTGTTCTTCTCGCTGTTGTTTTTCAGCAGTCGCTTGCTCTTTGGCTTTTTTGTCAGTAATGGCTTTAGCGATGGCTTGCTCCGCTTCATGGTTTTCGTAGAGCTCATCGATGTGGGTATCCAAATCATGAGTATTAAAGACAAAGCTTTCAAATGGAGTATCGTTTTGCAGTAAGGTGGTGATGTCTTTTAGCTCTTGGGTAATTGCTGCGCGAATAGGCTCAGGCGCACACGTCCAGCGCTGGTAAAACTGATGGGAAAATGAGTAGCTTGACATGGTATCGTCCATAAATGTTCCAAAAATTACCCCTTATCATACGCAAATACGATAAGGGGCTGCAAGTGGACAAACGTAGCAAATCTGACACCAAGGTTACAACGACCGATATGGTAAGTTTTATACCTTAATGATTCACGGGCCAGCGCGCAAATACTAACGAGCCATTGGTACCACCAAAGCCAAAGCTATTGGATACGGCATAGTGTAGGTTTTCAACTTTACGCGATTGGTTGGCGACATAGTCGAGGTTACAGTTGTCTTCCACATTGTCCAAATTAATGGTGGGTGGCACATGCTGATGCTGTAGGGCAAGAACGGTGAATATGGCTTCAACAGCACCCGCGGCACCAAGCAAATGACCCGTCATCGATTTGGTTGAGCTGACCAAAATGTGGTCTTTAACTGGGGCAAAAACGGTTTCAATAGCAATCGATTCAGCGACATCACCCGCAGGGGTGCTGGTGCCATGAGCGTTGACATAACCAACACTCGATGGCTCAATGCCTGCATCATTTAGGGCATTACGCATCGCTCGTGCCGCACCGCTGCCATCTTCAGGCGGTGCTGTGATGTGACTGGCATCATCACTCATCCCAAAGCCGACCAGTTCAGCGAGTATGGTTGCACCGCGTGCTTTGGCATGAGCGAGGCTTTCTAGTACCACCATACCCGCGCCATCACCGAGCACAAAACCATCACGGTCTTTGTCAAAGGGACGCGAGGCTTTGGTTGGCTCGTCATTGCGAGTTGAGAGGGCATGCATGGCACCAAAACCTGATATGCCAAGTGGGCTGGAGCCTTTTTCACTACCACCTGCCAGCATGACATCGGCGTCACCATAAGCAATCAGACGTGCAGCGAGCCCCATCGCATGGGTAGCGGTGGTACAAGCCGTCGATGTCGCAAGGTTGGGACCTTTTAAGGTATGTTTAATCGCCACTAAGCCTGCTGCCATATTCACAATAGAGCCAGGAATGATAAAGGGCGAAACTTTCATAGCGCCTTTTTCTCGTAGCATATCGCGACTGTTTTCAATGGTTTGGATACCACCAATACCTGAGCCTAAAATAATGCCAAATCGTTCTTGATTAACCCCATGTACGGGCGCATCAGCAGCACTTACTTCATCGATAAAACCAGCATTCTGTAATGCCATACTAGAGGCGGCAATACCATAATGAATAAATTCATCATAGCGTCGCGCGTCTTTGGTATTCATATATTGCTTGGCATCGAAATCCTTGACCACACCAGCAATTTGAGCTCGATAGCCAGTAGCATCAAAATGTGTAATTTGCGCGATGCCGCTATCACCATTGAGCAGCTTAGTCCATGAGCTATCGACGTCGAGTCCCAAAGGTGTCAACGCACCCATACCCGTAATTACGACGCGCAAGTCATCGCTACGCTCATAGTGCGGTGGTTTCTGACGCGGTTGATGCTCTGCTGTTGCGCTAGCATCATTGGTAGCTTGATCAGTAAGTGAACTGCTGTGTTGGCTCATGCGATATATCCTATACTTACGAGTCCTAAGAGGAGGGTATTTCAGAATTCATTATAAAACACATAAGTGCACGTGTGTAAACTAAAATTTATTTCGGACGCATAGTATGCGTTTTATAAAGTATGCGCTATAACAATCATGTAAGGATCTATTAAAAAATCCGATATAATAAACAATTGTTTTATTCATACGGTAGGAATATTTTTATGGTTTCATTGAAGTTTTTATTTCCTCTCTTATTGTTTATGAATATTCCGGCCCTAGCGGACTGTCAACTTCGTTTTGATGACGGTTATAAGCTATCAAAAGATATCATTGCTGTTGACCAAGGAGAGTGCGGATTTACAGAGGGGCTTGCTATGATTGAAAAGAATAGTAAGTATGGGTTTATTACTCGCCAAGGTCAGATGATCGTGGAGCCTAAGTATGATTATGCTGAGGATTTCAATGGGGGTTTGGCTATAGTTGGTAGTGACTATAAATACGGCTATATTGATTCAACAGGTAAAGTCGTTATTGATTTAATCTACGATAATATACATCCCTTTAATGAGGGGCTTGCAGTCGTACAAAAAAATGGACCTTATGGCTTTGTTGACAAAACTGGCAAGATAGTTATAGATATAAAATACGCGGATGCTGGTGGTTTTGATCATGGTCTAGCGATTGTACATGATGGTAGTAGAGGACTTATGAATCATGATGGCGAGTTTGTATTGCCGCCTGATTATATTATTATTCAAGGCTTAAGCAATGGTTTTAGGCCTGTTTTTGGTTACGGAGGTTGGAGTTTTGCTGATGTAAATGGCAAGCTGATTGATGAGCTTCAGTACCATAAAGTCAATACCTTTAATGAAGCACGCGCTGCTGTACAAAACAAAGCTCGAAAGTGGGGCGTTATCGATACCGAAGGAGAGGTTATTTTAGATTTTGCTTACGATGAGGTAGGCGACTTTGATCAAGGGTTGGCCTATGTTAAAAAAGACGACCGCGCTTTTTACGTTGATAGGGACGGTAACGATATATTAACAGGCAATTATGACGATATTGAGCCTTTCAAAGACGGTTTAGCTAAAATTCGTAAAGGTAATAAATTTGGCTATATCGATAAAAATGCTGAGATAGTCATACCGATTATATATAAGGAAATATCTTCTTTTGAAGAGGGGTTGGCAAGTTTTCGAAAAGATAAAAAAGTAGGTTATATAGATAAAAGCAATAACATAGTCATTCCTGCTAAATTTGATAAGGCTGCACCATTTGTTAATGAGCAGGCCATTATTATAGTAAATGATAAGTACGGTGCTATCGACCGTGCAGGTAATATAGTTATAGAGCCCATATACGAGCAGATACAGCATTTTTTTGAAGACATAGCCCCTATGAAGTTAAATGGTAAATATGGTTTTATCGACAAAAAAGGAGAAGTAGTCACTGAGCCGATTTATAGTCGTGTTAGTAGATTTATCTATGAGCTTTCATATGTAGAGCAGAATAAGAAGATGGGCTTAGTTAATACTAAAGGGGTTGAAATAGCTAAGCCTGAGTATGATGAGATCAGTGCTTGGGTCATAGATGGTTTGGTTATGGCAAAGAAAAATGGCAAAGTTGGCTATATCAAAAATACAGGCGAGGTAATCATTCCCTTTAACTACGATTCAATAGGAGAGTTTTACAACAATAAAACCTTTATAGAGGTGGGTGGGAAGTTTGGCTATATCGACAAGAGTGGCAAGGTGTTAATTAAGCCTATCTATGAAAAGGTAAAATCTTATTCAGCAGATGTGATTGC
The DNA here is from genome assembly GCF_002453835.1 of Psychrobacter sp. UBA6739. Lineage (NCBI taxonomy): Bacteria > Pseudomonadati > Pseudomonadota > Gammaproteobacteria > Moraxellales > Moraxellaceae > Psychrobacter > Psychrobacter sp. UBA6739. The sequence continues at coordinate 8,708 of NZ_DKHR01000035.1, read as the reverse complement.
GATAATGAAAGATGGCAAATGGGGCATAGTCGACTTAGAAAGTAACAGATGGATTGAACCTACTTATGATGAGTTAAGCTTTCCAGAATCAGGTCGTATGTTAATCAAAAAAGACAATAAGTACGGCTTTATGGATATGAAAGGCAATATAGTAATAGCGCTACAATATGATCAGGCTACCGACTTCGATAGAGGCGTTGCTCAAGTGCGAAAAGATAATCATTGGTATAGTATCAATCGTGTAGGAGATACAATTGGAAAAGTTTCATTAAATTTTAAATAAATTACTATAAGTAAAGTCGTTGTATCAATACCAATGCTAGCTAAAACTAATTTTAGCTAGCATCAGAATCAATAGTCCACTAAGCAAAACAAACCTGACCCAAAACCACGCCTTTACTCGCGCCAGTGACCGCAGGCAAATTACCCGTTTCACCTATTAGTGTTTGCCGTGCCAGCCATGCAAAGGCGACGGCTTCGACCCACGCTGGATTCAGCCCTAAGCTTGCGGTGGTCTCTACTGTGCAATGGGGCAGATGCGCTTGCAAGCGAGTCATCAAATAATCGTTTAATGCACCGCCACCACAGACGTAAACCGAGCTATTTTCATGAGCATTAATAAACATATTAATTTGCATGCTGGCACTCATCGCTGTCAGTTCAGTAAGCGTCGCCTGCACATCCGCTGACGAATAGCGAATATGGGCAGATGCCTGATCGAACTTTTGCAGCTCATCCTGTAGCCATGCTAAGTTAAAATCTTCACGCCCAGTGCTTTTTGGATACGTTCGCGCAAAAAACGGATGTTCTATTAGCTGATTAAGTAGCGGCTCAATCACTTGTCCAGACTGCGCCCATGCGCCGCCATCATCATAATCTTTATCAGTATGCAATGCTGTCCACGCATCGAGTAATAAATTGGCAGGACCCGTATCATAACCAATCGCAGGACTATCGTTTGCTGGCAAGACTGTGATATTGGCAATACCGCCTAAATTTAATAACACGCGCGTGCTATCAGGCGTGGCAAATAACGCTTGATGAAAAGCTGGAACCAACGGCGCTCCTTGTCCACCAACCGCCATATCGCGGCGGCGAAAATCACTGACGACGCTAATGCCAGTACGCTCAGCAATGATATTGGCATCGACCAACTGCAAGCTAAAGCCCAATTGCGGACGATGGCGTACCGTTTGACCGTGACAGCCAATCGCCAACACCGACTCTACATCAGTATTCGATTGCTGCAATAAATTATTGACCACCTCGCTGGCAAATTCAGCGTATTCTTTACTTGCCCAACCGAACCAGTCTAATTCGCTGTTTGGTTCACCCTCTGCGGGTACTAACTCTTGCACACCATTAGGCTGACATAAAGCCAATAACACTTCACGCAAACGCAGCGGAAACTCTTGGCTATGAGTTGCTAACAGTCGCATCGGTTGCTGGGTATCTGTTTCAGCACTACTGTCACTACTAAACTGACAAAGAACCGCATCCATCCCGTCTAAGCTGGTGCCAGACATCATGCCGATATATAAACCATCATCGAAGTTTTCAAACACCGTTTGCTCAAGCGCATCGGTCAAAGTGGCATAATTTAAATCGTCATCTAAAGTGTTATTTAAATTATCGTCATAATTTATAGTTGAATCATTAGTATCAGCAATCGATGCAGGGTTGGTCATGGCAATTTACCTTAAAAAACGCTAGTATATCTCTCAAATTCTAACATCTTTTACTGGCTATGAGATTCTAAATAGCCCAAACGCGTTACCCTTTTAATAAAGACAATAAAGAGAGCATCATGACCACGCAAACCTACACCCTAGAAGAACAGCTTGCCCTGATCCAACGTGGCACCCAAGAAATTCTATCTGAAGAAGATTTAGTTAAGAAGCTTAAACTCAATCGCCCGCTACGTATCAAGGCAGGCTTTGATCCCACTGCGCCTGACCTGCATTTGGGTCATACCGTGCTGATTAATAAGCTGAAGCATTTTCAAGATTTGGGTCATGAGATTTACTTTTTAATCGGCGATTATACCGCCAAAATTGGTGACCCTTCTGGCAAAAACAGCACGCGTCCACCATTGACCGATGAGCAAATCAAAGTCAACGCACAGACTTATGCAGAACAAGTATTTAAGATTTTGGATAAAGAAAAAACCAAGATTGTCTTCAACTCTGAATGGTTCAAGGATATGTCGGCAGGCGATATGATTCAGCTTTCTAGCCAGTTGACTGTCTCGCGCATGCTTGAGCGCGATGATTTCTCTAAACGCTATGCCGCGCAAACGCCGATTGCGATTCATGAATTTTTATACCCCTTGGTACAAGGTTATGATTCTATCGCGCTAAAAGCGGATGTCGAGCTTGGCGGTACTGACCAAACCTTTAACATCCTAATGGGACGCACCCTGCAAGGTCGTTATGATCAAGAGCCACAAGTGTGTATCACCGTGCCAATCTTAGAAGGGCTAGACGGCGTTAATAAAATGTCTAAATCGCTGAATAACTATGTTGGCATTTATGATGCACCGGGCACTATGTACCAAAAACTTCTGTCTATGCCAGACACCTTAATCCGTCGCTACTTTGAATTTTTAAGCTTTAAGCCGATGGAAGAAGTTGAAGGTTTAATGAAAGAGATGGAAAATGGTCGCAATCCACAAGAAATTAAACGTATTCTTGCTGAAGAATTAATCGAGCGTTTTCACGATGCCGATGCTGCCGCCATTGCACACAAGTCAGCAGGTAACGTATTAGCTGATGGTGAACTGCCTGTTGATTTGCCAGAAGTGACCTTAGCGTTAGAAGGTGCGGAAGCGCTATTTATTACTCAGGTACTCAACCAAGCTGGATTGGCTAAAAATAGCTCATCAGCTAAAGATATGATTAAGCGTGGCGCGGTAAAAGTAGATAACGAAGTGGTTGATGCAGGCTTTAGCTTAACGTCTGGTCAGACAGTCGTTATCCAAGCGGGCAAAAAAGCTTATGCGAAAGTGACGGTAGGGTAGTTAAAGAATTGAGTTAGGTAGCCAAAGTTTCTAAGTTCATTATGGCTTAAGGAGAAGTAGATGTTAGCCCTTCCTACGTTATCAAGTAATGGCATTACCCTTAAGCCGTTGACGCTAAGTCATGCAACTGACTTAGCCGAAGCTTGCCAAGATGGTGAACTATGGAAAATAAATGAGACGTCAGTACCTGAGCCAGACAAGGTTATTGACTATATTAATACCGCAGATTCAATGCCCGATAGACAAGCGTTTGTCGTTATTGATGAATCAAATGGTAAAGCGATTGGTACAACGAGTTTTCATGATATTTTACCAACTAGCAAACGCTTAGAGATTGGATATACTTGGTATGCTAAATCGTATTGGCGAACGCATGTCAATACCACCTCTAAGCTCATGCTGCTAACCTATATATTTGAAACTTTAGAGTATCAGACAGTAGGTTGGCGCACGGATATTGGGAACGACCGCTCACAACAAGCGATTCAACGCTTAGGTGCTAAGAAAGATGGCGTGATTCGAGGTAATCGAGTACGCCGTGATGGTATTATTTCGGATACAGTGATGTATAGTTTAATAAAATCCGAGTGGCCACCCGTAAAATTAGCGCTGACGAAAAAGCTTAATGACGCTCACTAAGCTTTTATAATAATTGATACAAGTAATAAAATTATGACTCAACAACTTCAAAGTGTCCCTCAAGGTATTTACCGCCATTATAAAGGCAGTCTTTACCAAGTTTTGCATACCGCGCAGCATTCAGAAACCGAAGAAGCATTAGTCGTTTATCGCTGTCTATATGGTGAGTATGGCGTATGGGTACGACCGTTATCTATGTTTTCTGAAACGGTTGAAGTTGAGGGTAAGCAAGTGCCGCGATTTGAACTGACCAAAGCATTAGCGGATTAATGCTTAAAATTTATTGCTCAAATAAAAAGCGACCTCAACGGGTCGCTTTTTTTATATAAATGAACAACTAGTCCTGCAAAAACCCTTTTAATACTTTATAAAACCCAATTGGCTCATCCATTGGTATCGCATGACCTGAGCGCGGCAACACGACCTCAGTTGCATTAGGTAGCATTTGGGTGACTTTTTGCTGCCACTTAGCATCGTAAAGTTTGGAGCGACCACCGATGAGGTTAACCACTGGAATAGTGACACGCTCTATCGCACCGCGAAAGTCATAGGGTAATGTCAAATAGGCTTGTAAACAGCGCATTTTATGATGCCAAATACTGTGATCGTAAAGCGCAAGTTTGGGGTCATTTTTATAAGTCATCACTTGTATAAACGCTTTCGAGCGCGTTCGATTAACGGACAAGAGAGAGAACAGTCGTTCGACATCCGTTGCACGGCGTTTTAGAGCAAACGGTAGGTGGGTAAAGCTTTTTATTTCAGCATAAGGTAAAGTTTTCTCAATTACCTCGTGAAAGATATCGAATACTTCTTGCTGGCGCGTGCCAAACAAGCCACCTTGCCAATCAGCCTGATTATGGATAGCAGGACTTTGGTCAATATTCAAATAACGGCTGACTTTTGCGCTGCCATAACGTTCAAAATACGCCCGCATCACTTGTGCGCCCATCGAAATAGCGGCAACTGGCAACGATTCTATATTGCGTGTCAAGCAAACTTGCTCAATCACAATACTGATATCATCGGCATACTGACGCACAAAATCAAACTGGGTGAGGTCGATATCTTTTGCCGCCCCAAATCCTCGCAAATGCGGTAGATAAAAGGCATACTTGCCAACCAAAGGTAAAATAAATGGCAAAAATTCACGTGCGTCCATACCATAGGCATGCAGTAATATTACAGGTTTGCCACTACCTATGACTGACACTGGTAGCAATGTACCGTCAGTTAAAGTGATATCAATTGTTTTCAACTGGTAATTAGCAGGCAGATTAATTAGGTTTTTCTTCATAAGGCAATGTACCTTGTTTTCATTAAACGATTGTACCAAGTCGATTGAGCCAAAATGTATCGTAGCAAAAGTCTTTATCTCATTTCTAAAAGACTGCTATATTAAAGCAGGTAATTAACCATAGCATAAAAGCTGTTTAGGGTTAAAAGCAGTTGAGCGGTAAAAGTAGCGACTTGTCATAGACTTTGACCAATCGAATCAAACGTCAGCAAGTAAAATATAAGGATATCAGTCTATGGGAAAGCTGACGTTACCATCGCTTGATAGCAGCCTATATCCACAAAGCTTGCAGCAGCAAACCTTGCTCAATCCGCAGGCGCTATTGATGGCAATGCTGACAGCGGATATTACGCTAGAGGCCAATTTTTTTACTAGACAATTACTAGCTAATGATACTTATCAAGAATGGATTAATAGCAGTGTATTTGGGCGTTACTTGCAGCGTAATTTTACGGCGTTCTCTCAGCAAACAGAAGACAGTTTCAACATTGATATGCCTTTGCTATTTCGTCAGGAATTGATGCGTCACGCGCAGTATTTACCACTAGAGCAAGTCTTGTTTTTCGCAGGGGATTTACCAAAAAGCGTGCGTCAAACAAAGGTTTTAAGCACAACTGTTAATCCTGCCACAGTCATCATTAATGCTCAAAAGGTAAGCGCTAAATCTACCATCAATAATCTGACCATGATTATCAATCAGATAGTGATTAGGGGTAAGCAAGTATTAGGATTTCCGATACGCCATAATAAACGTACCAGCGAGCGCTTGCGTAATGAGGTGCTAATTTTAGACTTTCAGGATTTGAGGTTGGTCAATGAGATGAATACCATAGCTAAAAAAAGAAGCAATATAGATGAGACTATATTGCTTCGGTCTTATGAGTTACGTTAATAAGCCAAACGATCAGATAAAGGTTTAAGAACCTTGCTTAGCAATTGTTAAGCCATTATAGGTTTGTGCCACTGGCATGACTTCTAAACGATTGACGTTAATATGGGCTGGCGATTCAATCAGCCATAATAAAATATCGCCAATATCATCGCCGGTCATGGTTTTAAAGCCGTCGTAAACCTTGGCGGCTTTATCGTCATCGCCATGAAAGCGCACGTTTGAAAACTCAGTACCCGCGACATTACCCGGTTCAAGGTTGGTCACGCGCACTTGCGTACCGATGAGATCCGCGCGCAAATTTAGGCTAAACTGCTTGACAAACGCTTTGGTCGCGCCATAGACGTTACCGCCAAAATAAGGCCAACTGCCCGCAATTGAACCAACGTTGATGACATAACCGCTATCGCGCGCCACCATCGCTGGCAAGACTGCATGGGTCAGCGCCATCAACCCTTTCACATTGGTGTCAGTCATACGCATCCAGTCATCAAGATTGGCCTTGTGCGCAGGTTCTGTACCGAGTGCCAGCCCGGCATTATTTACCAAGACATCGATTTGACTAAACTCAGCAGGCAAATCAGCAATGATTTGCGGGATAGTAGCCGTGTCACTCACATCCATGACCACAGGTAAAAATGCTTCGCCTAAAGTGTCTGCTAAAGCATTCAGCTTATCGAGGCGTCTGGCACAGCCAATCACGCGATGACCATTGGCAACCAAACGCTCGGCCAGCGCTTTACCAAAACCTGCACTTGCGCCTGTAATCAATATGTTCATCTTATATCCTTATCATTGATGTCTTGTGCTTAGGTCATAGTTTTTATGACGACGACTTATCTTGGTTTATTTACTTTTTCTTACTTGTTAAATAGTTGCTTACCAAAGATTTTATCACCCGCATCGCCTAAACCTGGGATGATATAACCATGTTCATCTAAATGACTGTCTAGTGCAGCGGTATAAATGGTCACGTCAGGATGTGCTTCATTGACCACACGTACGCCTTCAGGTGCCGCAACCAATACCAAGGCTTTAATGTTGGTACAGCCGTTTTTCTTCAGCATTTCAATAGTTGCGACCATTGAGCCGCCAGTGGCTAACATTGGGTCAATGATAAGGGCTGGGCGTTTGTCCATGTGGCTGACAAATTTTTCAAAGAATGGCACCGGTTGTAAGGTTTCTTCATCACGCTGTAAACCGACGACAGAAATTTTTGCGGTAGGAATCAAATCGAGCACGCCGTCAAGCATACCAATACCCGCACGTAAAATCGGTACAATCGTTGCAGTCTTACCGATGATTTGTTCACCTGTGATTTCACCACACCAGCCTTGCATTGGGAAGGTTTCGATTTCAAAATCACGGCTTGCTTCATACGCCATCAAGCGTGCAAGCTCTTTGGTCAACGTGCGAAACTTATAAGTACTACAGTCTTTTTCGCGCATAAGGCTGAGTTTATGACGGACTAACGGGTGATCAATGACGGTGATTTTTAAGTCGCTCATAAGGTTTCTCTTGGTTTTTTGGTCCGATGCTTGCGCAGTTACTGCGGTTGCCATTAGTATAAAAGATACAAACACTTACTGCACTTCAACCTTATATCTATCTCACAAATAGTAAGCTTACTGCTTTGATAATAAAGTAAGCCAAATATATTTATGGCAGGGTTGGTTTTATTTAAGCCGACTATGTTTGACTATAATAGCGCCCTAATAAATGAAGCAGTGTTTAGGCTTGCTATGATAGCAAAAAAACCGCTTTTCTGATGAAGAATCTTATGACTACACAACCATATCACACCCATAATAATACGCATCAAACCGATAATAGCTTGATATTATCTGAAGCCCAAGCAGCAGAAGTAGAAACACATCCGTTTGCTCCCGTTTTACCACCTAATGCTACGGTAATGATGATGGGCACTTTTCCACCGACCGCTGATAAATGGGCAATGCCATTTCACTATCCAAACTTTTACAATGACATGTGGCGTATTTATGGCAGTGTATTTTTTGACGATGTGGATTACTTTCGGGTAGGTAAAGAAAAACGCTTCGATCCTGAGCGTATTCGCGCCTTTATGTTCGAGCGTGGTATCGCCTCTTGTCCGACCGTCAAGCAAGCGATTCGTGAAACCGGCAATGCTTCAGATAAAAACTTAACGGTTATCACAGCAGTTGACCTAGATAGTATATTGCCACAAGTGCCAAAGGTTGAAACCTTATTTACCACGGGCGGTAAAGCAACAGAAGTGCTGCTTGGTTTATTAGCCGAGCCACCTGCTAAATCCAAGTATCCTAAGACCAATCAAAGTATGGATTATCCATATCAATGGCAAAACGAGCACAATCGAAAAGTGGATATAAATAATCTTACCTTATATAGGTTGCCTTCAACATCACGCGCATACCCTTTAGCGTTAGATAAGAAAGTCGCTGCTTACAAAGACTTCTTCAAAAAGATAGGCAAGCTGTAATGTAAAGTTGCCATTTATAGAAAGAGGTAAGCAATTTTAAGGGAAAAAGCTATCCTTGCTCAAAACCCCATACACTGCCATCCAGTTAAAGCAAAAGTAGCGTCGCTATTCTGCCAATTTAGTCTAATAGCCAAGTTTATTTGAATTAAGATAAAATAGCCCTTGACTAAAGATTCAAAACCTCTATAATACGCCCACATCAAGACGAGCTAGGAAGCTTATATGTGAATCACATATAAATAACTTGACCAACTTGATTAGAATAAAACATAAAAAAGCTTGACAATTCAAATCATTATGATAAGATAGTCGGCTCGCTAGATAGCTTGACCCGCAAGGGATTAAAGCTAAACAGCAAGAGAGATACCCTATATATCAGTTACTGGAC
>NZ_DKHR01000048.1:0-42629 GCF_002453835.1 Psychrobacter sp. UBA6739 | reverse complement strand
TCATTAAATGCAATTGTTAATAGGGTTGTATCGGTTTTATTTGGATTAGACTATATCTTCTATAACAAAGGTCAGTGAATAGTAAAATCGGGTAAATGAAAAACCACTATTTATTTAATAGTTATTCGTAAACAGTTATTAATTTTAAGATAAAATCAGTCTCTATAAACAATGTCCTAAAAACGGTTAAACGAATAACTCAGCAAACATAAATCCATAAAAAATAGCAACCGATTTTTTCCATATATATACCTACCAATTAGTTAAAAGCGCCATTGATTAATCATGCTGATCACTAAGCTCATTCATCAAATTATAGGCTGCTTCGGCGCTCAATAAATAGGGATTAAAATCAATCGTTGTCGAATATTTTAAATAAATCGCCGCATTTTTTTCAGTCGGAGAAGCATAATTCATGGACCATTTAGACCATGCTCGATGCTTTAATTCACGCGTTTCAATAACCTGTAAGTCATGATGACGCGAATCAGCAATTAAACTATATAACAGACGATTGATCTGTGCTCTTGGCCCTTCAATGGTTTGTAAAAAGTAATCTTTATTAAACGTCAGCATACCAGTGATGCCATTGGCGGCATTATTTACTTGTGCTTGCTGCAAGATTTCGTTGAAGTCGTTGGCCGATACATCTGGGTTGGCACGGCTAGCGTATGTCATGCTCATCAAAATGTGTGCATCTTCCATTGCTGATGTCATATCTTATCTCTTGTAAAATGTCATGGGTGTGATGGTTCTTAGCGTTTATAAACGTCAGTCAATTAGCCAATAGAAAACCATGGTTTCTTCTTTTTGGCGGCGCTCACTGCTTCTTGCTCTTGAAGGTCTGATAACGTCTCAATCAACATCATGATTTGATTGGTGTTCATCAAATAAGGATTAAACTGAGTACCTGTCGAAAATTTGAGCGCAAGTCCTTTGTTTTCATCGCTCGGAATCAAATATTTCATTGACCATTTGCTCCAATGGCGCAGCTCTACTTCACGGCATTCGATGACTTGTAAGGCATAATGCCGATCATCTTTAACCAGTTTTCTGAGCAATTCATTGATGACGGGTCTCGCTCCTTCAATACTTTGCAAAAAATAATTGTGATTGAACACCAAAGCACCCGTAATACCATTACGCTCATTGTTTTGCTGAGCTTGTGTCAGGATGCGCGTTACTTCACCTTTAGGATTGTCGGTGTTATAACGGCTAATATAAGTTAAACGTAAAATAATATGCTCGCCATGATGCATCTTTAGGCGATTTAATTCTGAAAGCTCAGCTGATTCCACAAAACACTCCAATTAGTTTGCTAAATTTTTCACCTATCACCACCCAGCTACTGTCTTTTATAACCAAGTATTTGTGGTATAAGTCATTTGTTTTATAAAATAAGTCGCGTATATATTAACGTTGAATTTTTTTGATAAACTCATTCATGCCGCGCGATAAATTACTGCTACTGGTGCTCTGTATTTCTTTGACCAAGCTCAATAATTGCGAGCTATCCTTGCATTGTTCTAAACTCAACAAGTAACCCCAAGCTTCTACTGGTGGGGCGTTTTTTTCAATATAGTTGGCCAACTCTGACTTTATCGTCTCGTAGCTCGCACCAGACAACCTAGCCTTGAAAATACTACTGATTGATTTCTTGCCTAATGCTGCCATTTTATTGAGGCTTTTATCATTAAAGGTGCGATCAAACTCTGTCTCAATATTTCTTTCTGACGACGATGCTTGAGACTGGTAAGCCGTCGGTGCTTGCGGCGCAGTGGATGTTTGGGAGGTAGCATTATCAGCGCCCACTATCTCTACACACTCAAGCCCTAACAGCAACTCAAATAGTGGTGCAACACCGCCAAAATCGGCAAACATTTTGCTACGGTCAAGCGTATCAAGATAGCTTTGATACGTGCGTTTACCATCGATCATAATGAGCAAGGTTCTCGCTTCACGCGGCAATATGCCGAGACTCTGAGATTTAATCTCTTCTCTGCCCAAATCAGTTTTTTGAAACACATCACCATCTTTCATTCTTTGTACTCAGCACTAGCAGTAAGGTGGGCACTTTTATAGTCAATTGATTATAAAAGCGTGACAGCTTTAACCTTTCACATTGAACCAACCCTATCGTAAGCGGTCGACCAGATGAATTTTTATTATTTCAACTATTGAACAGTCAGATTTTGACTTTTTATTGGTTAATAAGAATCACTTTAAATCAAAGCCCCACATTTAATATTGTTTGAATTATTGATTCGAGTGGATTATATCAACCCATTTAATGAACCGTTAGCACTAATTAAATCCAATAGAACAGACGGTCTATATAGGATATGAAAGGTAGTTTTCATAAATTTCAATATAAAATTTGATAAAATAATGAGAATAAAAAAATCGATAAACTCAATGAGGCAGGCTACTGTTTATCCGCTTTATCTTCTTACTAAATCGTTTGCTGACCAATAATTAATTTTCTATTTTTTCAAATAACTATCAGGTTATAACTATAAAAACCAACAAACGTTTTACTTTTTTAGCGAGATAATATCGCAATTGACAAAGTCTATCTTTCTTAACGTGCTCACTCTCATACGACCTTTATGCGCACTATAGAAAATTTATTTTTTTAAGTCATTTATCACTAGCCATAAAAAAACCCTGCAATTGCAGGGTCTTCTATAGATTATTCTTAACAGATAACTCTTATCATCATCAGAACGGAATATCATCATCGACAGGACCGTCTGGCATTGCTGTCGGCTTTGACTGTGCAGGCTTTTGCGCAGGTTGATTGAACTGATTCTGCTGAGCAGGTGCGCTTTGATTGTTAAAGCTGTTTTGACCACCTTGAGTAGCTGACTGGTTATAACCGCCTTGCTGTGCTGGCTGATTGTTTGCTTGCTGACCAAAGTTGTTTTGATTGTTTTGACCACCTTGATTGCCATAGCCACCACCTTGACCCTGATTTTGACCGCCAAAGCTATTATCACTTTGACCACCAGTCGCACCATCTAGCATTTGCATTTGCTCAGCGCGAATCTCAGTAATATAACGGTCTTGACCATTGGGATCTTGATATTTACGGGTACGCAAACTACCTTCGATATAAACTTTACTGCCTTTACGCAAATACTGCGCGGCAATTTCACCCAAACGATTAAATAGAGAAATACGATGCCATTCCGTCGCTTCTCTTTTTTCGCCACTTTGCTTGTCGGTCCACTGCTCTGACGTTGCAACCGAGATATTGGTCACGCTACCGCCGTTATTAAATTGACGTGCCTCAGGGTCTGCTCCAAGGTTACCGATGATGATAACTTTATTAACTCCGCGCATGATACCGTCCTTTTACTTATGAATAATTTTATGAATCGCTTTAATGACTGTGCAGCTAAGCGCATTCATTAATGATTTTACTGTAATCAATTTTTATTGGAATATCTACAAGCTATCTATTAAAGACGACAATCTATGTCGTTTAGATATATATTATAATTTTTGGGTTTAAAAAACCATGATATTGCTATTTTGCCATTTTATTAAGCGAATTAATACTATTACCAGTTACTGACTTATCAACTCACTCTGTCCTTTATAAACTTATTTAGAATCATTGCTCTCGTTATTGCGATGCATACTCAAGGTGACGCTACCCAGCTCTACGCCAAATTTTTTCATGACTGAGCGATTGAGCATGACGTTTTTATCAACCAGATACATCCAGTCATCAAAATTCACTTTGTAGGTTTTATTCTCAACGGGTAGCTCTAACAAGTAATTCCAATGCAAGGTATTGCCAACCACTTTCCCTGTTGCCTCGCCAATGACATCGCCTGCTGTGCCTTTCCAGCTACCATCAGCTTGTTTGGTCAGTCGCCAGATACGCTGTGATTTTGACCCATCTGCCCATGAGAATTTTTCATCTAAAACGATGACATTATCGCCTTCGTGAGTGGCATCAATATCGACGTAAAAGCGTTTTTTAACCTCGCCATTGCGACCTTGAAACATGCCCCAACCATCGATTTGACCTGAGAAGAACTCATGCATATCGAGCGTGGGCGTGCTGTTCTGATAGGCTTGGATATTTTGTGTGGCGCAACCTGAGAGTAGTAACGTGGCTGATAGACCAGCACCTATTGCCAGCTTGGCCATTACTCGAGGCGCAACACCGTACGACAGCACTTTAAATTTACTCATATTAATTCCTTTTAAATAGAGATAAAGATTTAGCGTTTACTTATTAATAATGGCTGTCTATCTAGTCGTTGTCTACTCAGTTTTTGCCTATTCAACCTTATCTCTACTCGCCTAAGTACGTTGTCCATACCCTTTGTTAAATATCTAGTGGACTCTGTGCCAAACTCGATAACTGCATGCGCGAGTCATCTGTCAATTGTGTCTTGTCCAACTTTAAATAAGCAACTTGCTCTTTTGCCATCACGACCAGCTCATCCACGCCATCTACCGCCAGCATTTGCCGTGACCAGTCTTGGATATTGATGTCTTTAGGGATGGTCACAGTAGTACTCGATAGATAAGGCGGCTGTGCAATCGGAATGATAATGAGTAGCGCCACGCCCATAATGACGGCTAAAATACCCCACGCCAGCAAATTCGGCTGACTTAATAACAACCCACCCATTGCTCCACCGACAAACGCACCAAAGAACTGGCTGGATGAATTTAGCCCCATCGCAGTGGCTTTATTGGCGACTGGGGCGCGCTTAGATATCCATGAGGGAATCGTTGCCTCAAGCAAGTTAAAGCCCATAAAGTACAACAACAGACCTAATATAATACCAACGCCAACCTGACTGCCAATGGCCAATATCGCTAAAGCAGCGGTCATTAACGCAATCGCGCCTAAGAATACTTGACGCATTTTGCGTTTCTTTTCAGCGATGATAATAAAAGGAATGGCAACGGCAAAACCAATAAATAACAGCGGCAAATAAACCAAGCCTTGCTGACGTACCGATAAACCCATCACCTCATTAAGCTGATGCGGCAATATCACAAAGATAGCGGTCATGGTTAAATGCAGGGCAAAGATACCGATATGTAGGCGGTTTAAATCGCCGATTTTGAGGACGGTCGCTAATTGCTGACCAATCGATTTATTGTCTAAATTATGCTTAAGCACCCGTAGCGGTGTCGGCACAAACAACAGTAATAACATCGCCAATACGGCAAAGCCTGAGGTCAACCAAAATAAACCAGAGATACCCAGCGAGCCAACCAATAACGGACCAAAGGCAAAAGCGAGCATGATAGAAGTCGCAATGGTCAAGCCCATCGTTGCCATCGCTTTGGTACGCATCTCTTCGCGCGTCACATCAGCCAATAATGCCATCAATACCGCAGATACCGCGCCACTACCTGCCAGCGCCCGACCAATGATAACCTCATAAATATCAGTCGCATTTGCCGCAATGATACCGCCAAGAGCAAATAAGATCAGTCCTAAAATGATAATCGGCTTACGCGGGAATTTATCCGCAGCAAGACTCATAGGAATCTGAAATATCGCCTGCCCTAGACCATAAATACCGACCGCCAAACCAATCAAAAACGGCGTCGCGTGCGCATAATTGTCACCATATACAGAAAACACAGGCACAATCATAAACAGACCAATCATCCGCAAAGCAAATATACCACCGACCCCGAGGATTGCCCGTTTTTCTACGCTATTCATACTTGCCTCACTGGTTCGTCATTGCTGATTTATCACTACTGCGCTGCTTATACTATTGTGATGCTATCAAGACTTTAGCTACAAATTAAGCCCACTAGTATAAGACATTCGCCGTTTGCGTGCCGAGACTTTTGTCTTATTGGTGCAGCCTCCCATACCTCTTCAACCCAAGCCATTCATATTACGCGATTATTTTGTTACCAACTGCATCGGATGCGCAATCACACCTTGAATAATGCGGTCGCCATGACAATAAAGTAAGGCGTCATAAATATTATTGCTCGTCAACTAGAACGATCGCTTAGATGACAAACTCCTCTATAAAACGACATGTTGGTCAAAACCATGACAAAAGATGACTACTACTTAACATTGATTTGATTTAGATTTGCTTAGTCATACGAAAACCAATCACATCAAAGGCTGTAGAATAAGAAAACAGCAAAATGAACGCCAAGTAGCATACTGCTCAGCAATAAAAATTAAAACAGTAAATTAGGCATCTATAGCTCTCACTTCATCAACGTATAAACATTTTATAAAAATATTATTTATAACCATATTATAAACTTACAAAACATTCACATTTTTAACCAACCATTCTATTGATCTGTATTTAGCTTTTAATTTGAGATATTTTCAATCCCCTTTTAGCAAATAGGAAATCTATCACCGATGGCACACGAGTATATTAAGGTTCGCGGCGCACGCACTCATAATCTAAAAAATATCGATTTAGACATTCCACGAGATAAATTTGTGGTGATTACGGGTTTATCAGGCTCTGGTAAATCGTCATTGGCATTCGATACACTGTATGCCGAAGGGCAACGTCGTTATGTCGAAAGCTTATCGGCGTATGCGCGTCAATTCCTCTCACAAATGGAGAAACCTGACGTCGATAGTATCGAAGGGCTGTCGCCAGCGATTGCTATCGAGCAAAAATCAACCAACCATAACCCGCGCTCTACCGTCGGGACGATTACTGAGATTTATGACTATCTTCGTCTACTCTATGCGCGCATTGGTACGCCCTTTTGCCCAGAGCATGGTGAACCAATGGTCGCGCAGTCGGTCACTGAAATGGTCGATCAAGTCATGGCCTTGCCAGATGATACTAAGATTATGATCTTGGCACCTGTGATTCGTGAGCGTAAAGGTGAGCATACCGTCTTGCTTGAGCAGCTGATTGGACAAGGTTTCGTACGCGTACGTGTCGATGGTGATGTCTACGATACCGATGAATTACCAACACTCGATAAGAAGAAAAAGCATACCATTGAAGTCGTCGTTGACCGTTTTAAAGTCCGTGATGACTTGGGTAACCGTGTCGCTGAAAGTTTAGAGACAGCTTTACGTTTAGGTCAAGGTTTAGTGACGTTACACTTTATGGATGGCAATCCAAAAGAAGGCGGCGACGAAAACCAAGTGATGTCAGCCAAGCATTCATGCCCTGTCTGTGATCGTGCCGTACCTGAGCTTGAACCGCGTATGTTCAGTTTTAACAATCCATACGGCGCATGCCCAAGCTGTGACGGTCTTGGTAAACGTCAATACTTCGCGGCTGAAAAACTCATTACCCACCATGAAAAATCGCTCAATCAAGGCGCAATCAATGGTTGGGATAAACGTCATGCCTACTACTTTGGATTGCTATCGACCGTTTGTAATCATTTTAAAATTGATATGGATGCGCCGTGGCAAGAGCTGCCAAAAGCGCAACAAGACCTGATTATGCAAGGCTCTGGTAAAGAAAAGCTAACCTTTAATTTCACTGATGAGCGCGGTCGTAAAACCAATAAGACCGTGCCATTTGAAGGCGTATTGCCTTATTTAGAACGTCGCTATGCCAAAACGCAAAGCAATCTCGTGCGTGACGAGCTAGCCAAATATCTGGCTGATACCACTTGTAATGTCTGTGATGGCGCGCGACTCAATGAAATTTCACGTAACGTCCGTGTCGAAGATCACACCATCGCCGAAATCGTCAAGCTGTCTATCGGTGACGCAGCTGACTATTATAAAACGCTAAAAATTGGCGGTCATAAAGGCGAAGTCGCGGAAAAAATCTTTAAAGAGATTAACGAGCGCTTAAACTTCCTTGTCAGTGTCGGTCTTGATTATCTATCCCTTGCTCGCTCTGCTGAAACGCTATCGGGCGGAGAAGCGCAGCGTATTCGTCTTGCCAGCCAAATTGGCGCAGGTCTGATGGGCGTGATGTATGTCCTTGATGAACCATCGATTGGTCTACATCAACGCGATAATGATCGCTTGCTGAAAACTTTAACGCGCTTACGTGATTTGGGCAATACGGTACTGGTCGTTGAGCATGATGAAGACGCCATTCGCCAAGCAGATCATGTGATTGATATCGGTATTGGTGCAGGTGTACATGGCGGTCATATTATCGCTCAGGGCACGGTCGATGACATTATGGCAAACAAAGAATCGCTGACTGGACAATATATGTCTGGTAAGAAGAGAATCGAGATTCCAGCCATTCGTCATAAAGCCAAAACGATCGATATGGAAGTCAAAGGTAAAGCCAAACCCAAACAAGTTCCGATGACGATTGAGCTCAAAGGTGCGTCAGGCAATAACTTGCATGATGTAGATTTGACCATTCCCATTGGTATTATGACTTGTGTGACTGGTGTCTCAGGTTCGGGCAAATCAACGTTGATTAACCGTACCCTTATGCCATTGGCAGCGACGCAATTGAATAATGCCTCAACGCTCATCGCGGATAAGCATGACAGCATCAGCGGTCTTGAGCATCTGGACAAAATGGTTGACATCGATCAAAGCCCAATTGGGCGTACGCCGCGCTCAAACCCAGCGACTTATACGGGTGTGTTTACCCCTGTGCGTGAGATGTTTGCCCAAACTCAAGAAGCGCGTGCTCGTGGTTATAAGCCGGGCCGCTTTAGTTTCAACGTCAAAGGCGGACGCTGTGAGATGTGTCAAGGTGATGGTCTCATCAAGGTCGAAATGCATTTCTTACCGGATATGTATGTGCCGTGTGATACCTGTGAAGGCAAGCGCTATAACCGCGAGACTTTAGAGATTCACTATAAAGGAAAAAATATCGCTGACGTACTCGATATGACTGTAGAAGATGCCACTGAGTTCTTCTCAGCCATTCCAGCGATTTATCGCCGCCTGCAAGCATTGATGGATGTTGGACTCAGCTATATCCGTCTTGGTCAGTCTGCGCCAACGCTATCAGGCGGTGAAGCGCAACGTGTCAAACTGGCGCGTGAGCTTGCCAAACGTGATACTGGGCAGACGCTGTATATCTTGGATGAGCCGACCACTGGTTTGCATTTCCATGATATCGATAAGCTGCTGCATATCTTGCATACCCTACGCGACAAAGGTAATACTATCGTCGTCATCGAGCATAACTTGGATGTTATCAAAACAGCGGATTGGGTGATTGATCTTGGCCCTGAAGGCGGTAAAGGTGGCGGACTCATTATCGCGGAAGGTACACCAGAGGAAGTGGCAGAAGTTAAAGGCTCATATACGGGTGAGTTCTTGAAGCCAATGCTTAAGCAAGCGATGAAAGAAGTGAGTTAATCGAATTTAGGTAATAATTAATGAAAGGCTACTCTTTAGGGGGTGGCCTTTTTTGTTAGGTTAGGTTTTGTATTCAATGCTAATATAGACAATATTTTAAGAACATCTGTAAGGTAATAAGTGATGGCAAATGTAGCAAATCTAGAAAAGAAGCTTTTAGAGCTTATCAATAATAAAGACTCTTTTGCTGTTGCTTTGACTGGTGAATGGGGTATTGGTAAGACTCGTTTTTGGAATGACTTCTACAAGGAAAACCATACAGATTTAGGAGTCAGTAAATATTCTTATGTTTCACTATTCGGCATTGATTCAATAGATGCTCTGAAGTTCGAAATTGCACTTAGTACTCATGATACTACACAAAAGAAGGACTACCTTACTGGACTAAAAGGTATATTCAAGAAAGGCTTGGATGCTATAGACTTACCAAAACTTGAAGGTACAGGCGTCACTCTATCTCTTGGTAAAGGTTTAATTAGCAGTGCCATTACCAGTCTTATTGGAGACACTTTGATTTGTATTGACGATATTGAAAGGCTATCTAAAAATATAGATATCAAAGATATGATGGGGTTAGTTAATCACTTGAGCTTAGAAAAAAACTGTAAAGTAGTAGTAATATTACATGAAGGTAAAGCAGACAAAGACTTTAGAGAATATAAGGAAAAAGTGTTTGATGAAGTGTTAACTTTAGATAACTCACTATCTATCATCAAAGATGATAATCATAAATAATGAGCTTTTTCCTATATACGAAAATTTTTATCAAACTATGAACATCAAAAATATAAGGTTTTACCAGCGAGTTGAAAGAACTTTGAAAGCTATACTAGATAATTCAGACGACGACCTGTCTTTCACTAGTAAACAACAAATTTTGGAAGCTCTTTTAATTATACGTACGGCTCATGATATGCCTTCTACTTTTGACAATACTATCGATTTTGATTTCTTTGTGAAGTCATTCAGCTCACCTAGAGTCGATGAGCTTCGCGGTTATGACTTTGATCTTGCATTCAAATTAGATGATGAAGAGAAAGTTGAAGTAGCAAGAAAATTTAAGATAATGGATGATGTTATTTCTCAGTTTTATAGCTACTTTGAACTGTCAGGCTGGAGTAAAATAATAACAGACTTACTCATCAACTTAGATGCAGAAAGTGATGTTATCGAAGAATTAAGTCGATCAGATAGACTCACAGAAACTCAATTAGAAAGCGATAGAGAAAAGCAAGGTTTGATGGCTGAATATCGTAATTTAAACTCAGATCAAAGCTTCAATCAGAGACTGTTTGACAATATTAAAGATAGAATAGACAGAGAAGCATTCCCTAATTTGAGCTTCTATTATAATATACTCGAAAAAAATGCTTCTCCTGATTTAGCCAACCAATTTGAAGCGCTAGTGAAACAATATATAGAAGAAAGAGTTAAGAAAGGACCAGAAGAGTGGTTTGTAGGAGATTATTATCTTAGAACTCCAGTAACTCCTGATATTTTTTATAACTTTCTTTTGCAAACCATTGATGATCAAAAAAAGGGACTGGCTCTAAATACTGATACCAGTACTCTATTCGAAATTTTTATGCAATTTTGCAAACATGGAAATGATAGTGAGGATTTTTTTGAAGCTATACAAAATATTAGTAAAGAAAATTTCAGTTCTGTTGTTTGGCAACCACTTGATGATGGAATAGATAGAATTAGATATATTCAAGAATTACTAAAACACCCTGCTTTTAAAGTTAAGATTTCTAATAAAGTTGAGACTGCCAAATTTAACAACGAAGATAGACTTGATACAGCGATTTGGCATTATCAAGAGCTGGTAAATGCTCAAAAGCCGCCTCCTTTTATCCATCAATCAGTTATTATGCAAAGCAAGTTAAATGAAGTTAAGCGATGGACTCTAGAATTGCTTCAAAAGAGACTCGTAGAGAAACCGAATAGTAAAGCAGCTATCGAACATCTTTTAGAACTTACGGATAACTTAGAGAATATATAATCGTAATACTGAATAGCTGTCATGAGACGCGGTTTAGCCCCGATTGTAGCGGTTATCCTACTCAATTGAACGAGTTGCGAGGACTAGATTTTGGATTGGCTACGCGGAGCAAGAGACAGTACAAACCGTAGCCCTCGCCTCGTATCAGTGAGTAGATATGAGCGGAAAGCAGGATTGGCTCCAATACTTAGTTGTTAGATCTCTTACCTCGCTGCCAACCTACTTGACACCCAAAATCACGACGTCAGATAAAATTTAAATCAGCCACCTTTAGATATTTCTTCGCAAAAAAAGGTAAGTCGTTTGACTTACCTTCTTGGGTAATATTTACATTTGAGAGTATTTACTGAGTTATTTACGTTTAATGGTTCTAGTAGTTACTCCAGTCGTTGCCCTACTAGTTGCATTAGCAGGTGCTTTCGCAGCCGCTTGATAAACTGGCGTAACCTCAGGTAAAAGTGCCTGAATTTTAGCGATACGCTGCCCAGAGTTTGGATGGGTAGACATTAAAGTAGCTATGGTGTTGCTACGACCATTGGCAGCCTCCATTTTTTGCCATACTGCAACGGCAGCTTCTGGATTGTAGCCTGCCTCCGCCATCAAGCGTAGACCACCCGCATCGGCTTGTGACTCCTGACTACGAGAAAATGGCTTATCAAGTCCGTAGTCACTAATCAAACCCAACGCATCATCACTTAACCCTGTTCTTGACTGTAGTTCGGCACCACCTAACTGCAGCGCTAAGCCTGTCAGAATTTTTTGCCCAGCATCTTTTTTACTGTGCTCAGATAGCGCATGGGTCATTTCGTGTCCCATGATTGCCGCGATCTCTGCATCTGTTAACTGTAGCTTTTCTACAATACCGGTATAAAAAGCCATCTTACCGCCAGGCATTGCCCAAGCATTTAATTCAGGTGAACGTATAACCGTGACCTGCCAATCAAAAGGGACGCCTGTTGTATTAGCGCGAACGGCGTAGGGCTTCATACGATTAAAGACGTTTTTCACTCGAATGGCGGTAGCAGAAGTATTATCTACCGCGCCTTGACTACTGGCTTTAGAGACCACTTGAGAGTAGCTTTTAGCCGCATCGGTATTTAATGTAGCCGTATCGTACCCTGCCATATCGGCGACCGTAGTACACCCTGCTAAAGTAGTAATAGTAGTCAGCAATAGAGCATTTTTTATGTTATTAAAAGTGGTCATTAGACGTCCTGGTTGAGAAATACAATTAAGTTAAATAGCTAAGCTAAAGGCAAGGAATTGATAGACTTAAAATTCCACTATCGAAATCTATGTCTTGCAACACATTAATTGAGAACGATATATAATTGAGAACGATATATAATTGATAACGTAACTAAAATTCAATCAATATGTAATTATCATGTAAGTAATGTGTCTAGATTATCGAGGAAGAGATTATCACTACAGAAAACAAAAGTCTATTAATTTTATAATCTATTATTTGTTTGATATCACAATTCCCAGCCTCCATTTGACGCCTACAACTTTATTCCTTTAATTAAAATCGCTGCTTAGAGAGCATCCTGCAATAGATTCCACCTACATGAACGCCCTTTCTACATTTATCACTCGCGCATCTACCGTACGTTCTATTTTCTCTTTGCCAAAAAAGTTTATAATTTATAGTAGCATCAAACATAATGTCCGATAATGTCTGCGCGTCAGCTCCCAGACCCTTTATAATAGCGTATCGATACCAACCAACCTGCGTGTCTCACCATGACCTCTATCAGCTACGTAAAGCAGCAACGCATTACTCGACTATGCGTGCGCTGCGGCTTACTCCTCATGCAGTATGGCGCTGAGTCTGCCGTGGTGGTGGACTTGTCCAAACGCTTGGGGCTTGCGTTGGGGATGAACAGCGTTGAATGTTCGCTGAACTTTAACGCCATCACCCTGACGACCATCTGTGACGAGCGCTGTATCACCACCACCAGAGACACGATCAATCAGAGCATCAATGTCAATTTATTGGTACAAATCCAGCAAATTATCAATAAAACCGAAGCCACCGTCGATAGTACCGATTTGATTGACCGCACTACCCTTGCCTTTGATGAGTTGGATAAAACCGTATACCCAACGTGGCTGGTGGGCATATTTGTTGGTGCGTCTTGCGCAGCGTTTGCGTATCTGAATGGCGGCAGCTGGTCTATTACCGCGGTGACATTTATTGCGGGTATGGTAGCGATGTTCACTCGTATTTATCTGTCCAAGCATCACTTTAATCCCTTTATCACCGTCATTGTGACGGCTTTTATTGCTTCTTTAATTGGAGCGACGACCTACTATTTTGATATTGGTAATAATGCCGATATTGCGGTTGCCTCTAGCGTCTTGCTACTGGTGCCCAGCTTTCCTTTGATCAATTCTTTCTCAGATATCTTAAAAGGCTATGTCAATATTGGCGTTGGGCGTGCGGTATTTACCTATATGCTCACCCTATCCGCGTGCGTTGGCATCGTGATGGCGTTAGTTTTATTACGCATACAGCATTGGGGGTTTTGAGATGTGGTTCATTGAGACTGTTGTGCTTTCATGTATTATTACCCTTGGTTGGACGCTGATGTTCAGCGTACCCAAACGCTATATTTTGCCTTGTTTGCTGATGACTGCTTTTGGCTTCGGATTAAAGACTGCTCTGGTTTATCAACATGTACATATCGTGGTTGCTAGCTTTTTTGGGGCAATGCTTGCCAGCTTTTTAGGCGTGTATTTTTCTAAGAAATATACCTTACCACCCAAAGCACTTATCTCGCCTAGTGTCATTTGTATGATGCCCGGTATCGCCGCGTATAAGGCGATGGTCAGTATGGTGCAGATTGGTTATTTTGGCTTTTCAGACGAGTTATTTAGCCAAATGATGGTGTATTTGTTCGAAGCTTTATTTGTCACCTCAGGATTGGTGCTAGGCTTATCCATTCCCGGACTGTTATTTTATAGACGACGTGCCATTGTTTAAGTAAGTTTAGATGAGTGCAGTTGGGTTTAAATGGAATTATTAGATGTCAGGCTATTTCTGCCTAAATGCTTTTATATTCTGATGCTAGCTGGTACATCCTCATAAGCAAAACCTTGTAAGATTAATAATGATACCCATTACAATAGAGTTCAAAACAACAGAATTAAAAAATAATAGACGGCAAAATTGTACCAATACCCATCAATACGTCCTGAATAAAGAGACTTAACCATGACAAAACATTATGACTATATCGCCATTGGCGGCGGTAGCGGTGGCATTGCTTCCATCAACCGTGCGGCGAGCTATGGCAAAAAATGCGCCATTATCGAAGCCAACCAACTGGGCGGTACTTGTGTGAATTTGGGCTGCGTTCCCAAAAAAGTGATGTGGTATGGCGCACAAGTTGCCGAGGCGATTCATAAATATGCGCCAGACTATGGCTTTGATGTGGATATTAAAGGTTTTGACTTTCAAAAACTGGTACAGAGCCGTCAACAATATATCGAAAATATCCATCGCTCTTATGACAATAACTTAGCCAAAAATGGCGTAGAAGTGATCAAAGGCTTTGCCAAATTTGTCGATACCAATACCGTAGAAGTGAATGGCGAGCTGATTACCGCTGACCATATTTTGATTGCCACAGGCGGTCACCCGATTCAGCCAGACATCAAAGGCGCAGAATACGGCATCGACTCTGATGGCTTTTTTGCGTTGAATCATTTGCCAAAACGCGTGGCAATTGTGGGAGCTGGATATATCGCTGTTGAAATCGCAGGCGTGTTGAACAGTTTGGGCGCTGAGGTGCATTTGTATGTACGCCAGCACTCGCCGCTGCGCTCATTTGATCACAGTGTGGTAGAGGCGTTGCTGATAGAGATGGAGCAAGACGGTATTCAATTGCATACCAATACTACGCTCACGGAAGTCAATAAAAACGAAGATGGCAGCCTGACTTTATGTACCGAAAATGGCAGTCTAGACACGACAGATTGTTTGATTTGGGCGATTGGTCGTGCGCCATCGACAGACAATATCAACCTGCAAGTGACGGGTGTGGAAACGAACGAAATTGGCAAAATCAAAGTCGATAAATTCCAGAACACCAATGTTAAGAACATCTATGCGGTCGGCGATATTATCGAAAACAGTGTGGATTTGACGCCAGTAGCTATTGCAGCAGGTCGTCGTCTTTCAGAGCGCTTGTTTAACAACAAACCTAATGAGCATTTGGACTATACGTTGATACCGACGGTGATCTTTACCCATCCTGCTATTGGTACGATTGGCTTGTCTGAAATCGACGCGGTTGAGCGCTATGGCAAAGAAAATATCAAATGCTATAACTCAACATTTACCTCGATGTATAGCGCGGTGACCCAGCATCGTCAGAAGTGTATGATGAAACTGGTGTGCTTGGGTGATGAGGAAAAAGTCATTGGTCTACACGGTCTTGGCTTTGGTGTTGATGAGATGATTCAGGGCTTTGCCGTCGCCATCAAAATGGGCGCGACTAAAGCGGACTTTGACAATACGGTTGCCATTCATCCAACTGGCTCAGAAGAGTTTGTGACAATGCGCTAGTTTGATAGAAAGACTGGGCTAAATTAGTAGAAAGGCTACCCCTAATGAGGTAGCCTTTCCTTATAGATAATGACTTGCACTACTTGCTACAAGTCCCTTTTATGCCGAGTTTGAGGTCAGCGATTGCTTCCCTGCCTTCACTTTCAGGTACCAGTTTAACACCCGCACCACCAACAATTAAACCTGGCTTAATATATTGTTTTACAAAGTAGTTATTACCCGCTGTAGTATCAATCATTAAATCGTTAGGAGAAAATTCAGATTCGGTAGAAACTTTGTGCTGCATATTGCCCAGCACTTCATGATAGAAAAAAGTGCCTCGTGCAGTTTCACCAATACATTCATCATCTACCCACACATCTTTCTTTAGAGCTCCACCCACCACACTATTGCTACGATAAATATATAGACCAGCATTGTTGGCACTAGGTGCTTTCACTTGCTTGAGTACGCTAGATACTTCGATATTTTCAGTGGGTACAGAAGCACAACCGGCAAATAGTATTGATGTAATCGTTAGAAAAGCGATTTTTTTTAGCATTTTATTTCTCTAAGAATAAAGTAAATGTGACTTGAAATTTCTGATGATTTTATTATGAGTAACTTTAAAAAATATAGCTCTGCTTTAATTGCCTAATACCCATTCATCGTTCACTTGATAAACCTTGAAATTGGTCTTGTTAGTGCGGCTCTCTCCCGCGATTGTCTGAGTGATATCAGCAGTACACATATAAGTATTGTCACCCTCGACAGTATCACAGTTGATATTTTCGACGCGTTCAAGCTTTGGCATCATACCCTCCATCATGCCGCTCATCGCCTTTGCCATCTCATCATTACCTGCATTCGCCATCGCATCGTCCATCATACTATTGGCTTGCTCGTATTGTGCCTCGATTAACGCTTCAACTGTGCTTTCAGAAGGTGCATTAGAGCATGCGACAAATAGCGGTGTTAGTAATGCTATGACTGCCAGTTTTTTCAGATTAGTCATCTCAATCTCAATGTGTCTATAATGTTACTTCACTATACAGAATTACTTCTAAATACCCAACTTAATTTTAGAGTACAAGTTTGGATTTATGATGAATAGCTTTAATAATCTAATGAGATGAAGGAATTAACGTGCGGTGTATACTGACAGTGCATTCACGATACTGCTATGATGTGGTATTCAAAACCGTTGCGAGATAACTGTGTGGCAGGTGTACTTTTTTATATTACCGATTGGTCTGGGAATTATGACCTTGGCAGCAAGTTTGTTATTTTTGTTTGCCTATCTGATGTCTGATGACAATGCCACGCGCTTGCCCGCTTTTAACTGGTTCAAGCGCTTAATCATCGTGGCATTTATATTACTAAGTGTTGGGCTATTTATGACCTTTGGTCATTTTTGGGGTTAATAAAATCAGCCTTTAAACATTCAAGATTTTTCAATGAACCATTTTTTCTAACTCCAATAATTCTAAATCTTCACGCTTTGGCTCGCCATTATTGCCGTCATTTGGAAATGGTATTTTATTACCATTTAGCTCATAACCTCGGCGCTGATAGTAAGCCAACAGCTCAGGACGATGACTCAAAATGGACATGGTCAAACGCGCAGTGTTTTTAGCTGCTGCTTGCTCATCTGACTGTAGATGATGAGTAGCAAAGGTTTCTGCTGCTTGCAAAATAACATTACCAACGCCCTGCCCTTGCAGCTCTGGATCTACTGCAAACATGCCGATGTAGGCTTTGTTATTTGAGTCAGCATCGGTTTTGATATCGACAGCGATACAACCGAGTATCTCACCCGTTTCCTTTCCATCACGGTCGCCCGTTGTCGTTTTTGGATAGACAAAGTAATAGTGATTAGGGTCATTAATCACGGCAGCGAGCTCAGCTGACGTGGTTCGAATACCGCCAATTAAATCCGCCTCATTGGTCCAACCTGCGGTCTCGCGATAACAGCGATTTAATAATTGCTCAAGTGCACCAATATCATCGGCTTGCGCTTGTCGTAAAAACACGGACTCTCTATCCAAGTAATTTTTATCTATAGTGTTTTTATTCATATTATAATTTTTCCTTTCCTTGTTTGTATTAAAAAAACTGACCCAAATCGATAGGTCAGCCTTAATAGTAATATGTATCCATCTTGAGTACTAGGGCGATAACGCCTGTGCTTGGTCGATAATATTAAATCCTGCATTGAGCTGTGCACGCGTTGGTGCATGACCACGGCGGAGTAGTTCAGAAAAGGCAACCAACTCTTTATCACGCCCTAAAGTGCTAGCCGCACTAGCACGTGTGTTTTCCCCAACATCATCAAAGTAGTATTCGATATAATCTAACGTATCTGGCGAACCAAACAAGATATTATTATCGGGTGTCTTCGCATGTCCACTATAGCGTAGGCTCTTGCCATATTGCATCGTCCAAAAGAAAGGGATACGCGCGGCGAGCGAGTTGACACTATCATCATTTAATATCGCAGCCGCAGTCACTAAGCCATGTTGCAAGGCCACGCGCCAATGTTCAATGCGCATGCGCCCCATTTGTCCAGAAGCTTTCGCAATATCACCCAATGCATAGACCCCATCACGCAGCTGTAAATACTCATCCACTTGAACACCATCTGGCGCGTTTACTTCTTCGAACAGTTCTATACGTGGTGCTACGCCAGTCCCTAAAATCACAATATCAGCATCAACTTGCTCACCGTTCGCCAGCGTGACACCGCCCACTTGTGAAAAGGTTTGATTTTCTTCTTCATTCTCAGACCGATTAACAACCCTTTTAACCTCAGTGATTTCATTGACCGTGGCATCAAAAACAAACTGAATGCCTTTTTCTTCATGCAGCTTGATCAGCGCATTACTGACGGTTTCGGAGACAATATTTCCCATGACGCGATGGTCTTTTCCGATGACGGTAATAGAAGCCGTCGTGCCTGCCTGCGCCAATGCGGAAGCGACCTCCATACCGATAAAGCCAGTACCGATAATCACCACACGCTGATCGTGACTGGCCGCTTTTATCAATTTGGCATCATCCATACTACGCAGCGTATAAACGCCATCAAGCTCAGCCCCTTTAAAGGGCGGTATCTTTGGCTCAGCGCCTGTTGCAACCACTAAAAAATCAGCAGTTTGTCTGTCGCTATGACCATTTTTATCTTTAATGATAATGGTACGTTCATTGGGCAATACTTCGCTGACAGTTTGATTCAAGCGTAAATTAATATCGTGTTTGCTCGCCCAATCTGCACCGCCTAGTAGAAGCTTCTCTTCAGGCATATTGCCCGCTAAAAATGCTTTGGACAATAATGGACGATTATAAGGGGCTTTATCATCAGCACTAATCAAGGTGATTTTGCCGCCATAGCCAGTGTTACGCAGCTGATGCGCTGTCATAAAACCAGCCGCGCCACCGCCCACGATGAGAGTATGCGTCTCGATAAGCTTATCATTTGTAATCTGTTTATCTATCTTCGCTGAGATATTCACCGTCAAGTTGTCGCCATTATCGGTCACTTCATATTGAGTCAAACCTTCTGTCGCGACTGGCTCTAACAGAGTACCATCGCGGCTATCAAAAGTCGCATGATGCCAAGGACAGACCACGCGATTGCCACAACGTAATCCTGTGCCTAAATCTGCGCCTGCGTGCGGGCATTTGCCATCGAACGCCTGAAACTCATCGTCGTCGCGGGTGATTAAAATGATACTATCATCATCTTGCTTGTAAGATTTCATGCCGCCACTGGCAATATCAGCCTTATTAATAGTCACTGTGTCAATCGTTGCATTGGTCATAAGTCGTCCTTAACAGTTATAATGGTTCCCTGAATCAAACGTGTTGAAAATAACCCTATCACATCAGCCAGTTTCAACGAAAAACACCGTTCTCGATACGTTTATTTAAATGCTTTTTTAAAACGCTATCCATTGATAGTAGCAAGACACTTTCGCACACGCTGTTTTTTTGTATGTTTCCTGCGTTGCAAAACGTAATCGTTAACTGTTAATCCCTATGCTTACCTATTCTTTTTAAATCTTATCCTCAACATAAAAGACGACTTTATGAATTCTCGTGATGACATGACCGATATTAATGCTAGCCCTCAATCCGCTCTCGAAAACAATCAATTTGATAATGAGCAGTTTGATATGGCAAGTATCGATATTACCGCCGCGACGGATACTGCGCAGTTACCGCAGCCTCTTCAACCACCTGTACAGCAAGCAACCTATAAAGCCCACGCAACAGACTTTATCGTTAATGAGCTATTGCCGCTCGAATTCACCGGTGAAGGTGAGCATTTATGGCTGCATATCCAAAAATCAGGGATGAATACCGCTTATCTTGCCAAACTGCTGTCAGAGTGGGCAGAGATTCCTCTGCGCGATGTTGGTTATTCAGGTCTTAAAGATCGCCATGCATTGACAACCCAGTGGTTCAGCTTACGGATACCAAAAAAACAGCTGCCAG
Organism: Psychrobacter sp. UBA6739; assembly: GCF_002453835.1. Lineage (NCBI taxonomy): Bacteria > Pseudomonadati > Pseudomonadota > Gammaproteobacteria > Moraxellales > Moraxellaceae > Psychrobacter > Psychrobacter sp. UBA6739. Next base: position 22,280 of record NZ_DKHR01000048.1, on the reverse strand, counting down.
CGGCTGAATTTGCACCAGCCGATATCGGAGCCAATGAATCGGTCACGATCATCGACCAGCAATGGCACAACAAAAAGCTCAATCGCGGCACGCATCGCGCTAATCAATTTATCATTACCTTGCGTAATATCCAATTTGCTGATTTTGATACAGCATTGCCAGCACCTGAGCAATTATTGTCGGCGAAGCAAGATGTCGAACAGCATTTAGCAAGCATCGCTATAGCTGGCGTACCCAATTATTTTGGCCCTCAGCGTTTTGGACGTAATGGCAATAATATTAGAGAAGCATTATCGCTGTTTGCACGCCCACTACAGCAAAGTCGACCACAACCCAAAAAGAGCAAACGCAAGCACGCGCCACGTGAGCAAAATACAATGGAGCTGTCTGCCGCACGTAGCTTAATTTTCAATGAGATATTGGCGGTACGAGTGCGTGATGGCAGCTGGAGTACTGGGCTGGCAGGAGAAGTGTTTAACTTAGAGGGTTCAGGATCAATATTTACTAGCGAAGCCATAGACAACACGTTGCGTGCACGCCTTGAGACGGGTGATATCCATCCCACTGCTGCATTATGGGGCAAGGATAATGATAAAGTCAGTGGCATGGCGGCAAGTACTGAGAAAAATGTGATTCAGCAAAATCCGCTACTGGCTCGCTTAGCCAATGGCTTAGAGCAGCGCGATGTAAAAGCACAGCGCCGCGCGCTGCGCCTACCTATTGAAGCGCTGTCTTGGGAATGGCAGGATAAAGATAATGAACAGACATTGGTTCTGAGCTTTACGTTAACGACAGGTAGCTTTGCCACCAGTGTCTTGGCAAGCTTAGTAAAACAATTAATACACTAAAGCGTAGTTGACCCTTCGACTATGGCAGCTAGCTATGTGCCATAGAGCGCTTCAATATTATTATTTTTTGCTGCCAACATCTCGTTGGCACTCACCACTTGATCACGGCCACGGCCTTTGGCTTCATACAAAGCCTTATCTGCCATACAAATTAAGCGCTGGCAAATATCATGAGGTAGCTGCACTGTGGGAATTTTACGATTCACGCGTTTGCTACTATACGAGGGGATTCTCTGCGGTTTAGCAAGCGACTGCGAGGCATCCTTTTTATTCAGAGTTTCGCAGGCTTGTTTTATACAATTACGCTCACCATGGGTCAGTGTATATAGCCCCAAGCTGGCAGTCACACTAAAGGCTGTATCGTCATCGAGAATGATGACGTGTTTGGCGATAACGCGCCGTAATTGTTCAGCAATTATCATAGCTGTGTCGTGCTTCGTATCTGGCAATACAATCAAAAACTCCTCACCGCCATAGCGACTCACGATTGTTTCATCAGTTAAAGACTGCAAGAGCGTCTGCGCGACCTCTACCAATACTCGATCCCCAATCTCATGGCCGTAACTGTCATTGACCTCTTTAAACCAATCCAAATCCAATAAAATAACGCTGATATCTTGATGGTCTTCTACTGACTTCAGCACCTGCTTCATTTGCATCATCCCGTAACGGCGACTTTTGAGTTGAGTTAGCTCATCTTGATTGGCATGCTGCAGAATTTCCTTTTTACTGTCATCTAATATTAGTAACAAAGTACGAAACATATAGATAATAAAAATAGCTTTTGGTAGCGCCATATAAATATGTGTAGAACGCCAAAAAAAAGCGGAAGATCGGCGCAATTGATCAACACTGTCCCAATTTAGTGTGCCATTTTGAAAAATAGAGGCAGAGATGGCGTTTTCGATTGTCGTAATTTCACTATAATTGATATAACTATAATAGGTATCAAGAGGAATGACCGTGAGCGTCATTTGACGCAGATTGGGTAAAGTAACGCCAAGATAAGGAATGAATGTGACTGCTAGAATGACGGCTGCGTGCCCTAAAAATGCTCTCCATACATAGCGCCGACGTATAAGCATCATCCCCAATATCGCACCGCCGACTAAAGAGACGCCCGCGACCAAGCTACTATGTCCTAAAACTAAAATAACCATTGCAATATAGGCACTATAGACCGTAATTAGTATGCCTTGCCACTTATACAAATTGCTATTGGCTTTTTTGACAGGTGAAAAACGACTGGTCATCCATAATAAAAACAAAGCTACCAGTGTCACGCCGAACCATAGTGGATACAGCAGCGCTATATCGACATAGGTGTCATAAATATCGCGGCGCCACCAAACAAATAAGCACCATAGCCAGTGTAAAGATACCTCCATCACCATAAATAAAGCCAGTAATGACGTTTTATCAGCAGCTTGCCACTCAAAAATTGCTTGAGATAGCTTGGTGTAGCCTAGATGAGATATCGATACAGCCATAGTAGGGCTACCGCAAATATTGAAAGTAATTAAGTCGACATTAAAACTATTAAATAAAAACCAAAAGCCTGAATCAACAATAATAAATGATATGACTTTTTACCTTATACCATTCCCAAAAACTTAAGTAGATAAGAATGCGAGTGTCGGTACTACATTTTGTAAACTAAATGGGAGTTAACCCCGAAAATTTCATTTTTAAAAAAATCCCACTCATCTAGTGTGGCAATTTCTGTCGCAGTTATCAATCTATTTACTGCCTTCATGCGTCAATATATGACGCCTGTTTTTTGGATAACCTGTCAATTGATGTTTGAGCTTAGTCAACATTCAAAACTGTATTCAGCAATGAATTTTCGTCTAAGAAAAAATTGCAAAAGACTGCCAAACTCCCTGCTGATCAGGGTTCATTGTTGGTACATCACCCAAACGACGCCACGGCATATTGCTACCATGAAAGTCACTGCCGATCGAGGCGACAAGATTGTGGGCAGCGATACTGCGATCGGCCATTCTGCGAGTACTAACCGGTTCGCTATTCGACGGCAGCTCACAAGCATCGCCACCAAGACCAGCAAACTCTTCAATCAGTTTACGGACTCGTGTCGCTGAAAGCTGATAGCGCGTGGGATGCGCCAACACCGCCTTGCCACCACAAGCATGGATCAGCTCAATGCCGTCAGCCATACTCAGTGCATCAATCGCCACATAAGCAGGTTTATTATCTGCCAAATACTTATCAAAGGCTTTTTGTACTGTCTTGACTTCACCGCGCTCAAACAATACTTGACCAATATGCGCGCGCCCGACCGCTTGTGGGTTGCCGCCAGCTTTATCAAGTACGGCTTGCCACAGCGCATCATAGTTAATATCTAATAGCACACTGAGCTTTTCAGTGATTCGTTGACCACGCGTGGCACGGCTATCCTGTAATTGCTGCAGCGTTGCATGCATTTTTTCGCGATCGGTAAAATCTAACCCCAGCACATGGATGATTTTATTGGTTGATTTATTTTTGCCATAACCACCAATAAGTGTATGCTCACAGCTTATCTCGACCCCATTAATCAGCTGCATATCGCAGGCAATGGCAGCCGCACGCGCCTCATCAATTCCTGCCAGCGTATCGTGATCGGTCAATGCCAATACATTGACGCCGGCCGCATGGGCGCGCTGCACCACTTCCGTTGGTGCATAAGTACCATCAGAGCAAGTGCTGTGACAATGTAAATCGAATTTCATAAGAGAAGCCTTAGCATTAAAAATTAAAAGTGTAGAAAATAAAAAAAATGAGCACATTGGCAATAAGCCGTTATATTTGGCAGTTGTCATGATTATGAGTCATAATCATCAGATATTGCTACGCAGGCCTGTGATATAGCATGATTATCGTGTTGATTGCTTTTTTTTGGCGCAGTAGACGTGTAAACTACCCCATACGTTTTTGTCGGACATCCCCTTTGCTATGAAAGCTTTATTAGACTTTATTCCCTTAATTGCCTTTTTTATTGCTGCTCGCTACAGTGGTATCCTAGCGGGGGCAGGTGCGTTGCTTATCGCCACCATCATCGTTTATGCCATTCATTTTATTCGCCAAAAAGGCACTTTTGATAAACAGCAATGGGTTGTCTTACTATTAACCATTTTGTTTTGTGGTGGTACTTTATTATTGCGTGATGATATCTATCTGCGTTGGAAGTCACCTATTATCAACGGTATCTTTGCACTAACACTTTTAGTCAGTGCTGCGATTAATAAGCCACTGATGCAACTGGCGATGAAAGATGTTTTTTTGCTGACGATGAGTGGTTGGAAAAAACTCACTCTCGCTTGGGCACTATTCTTCGCCTTTATGGGCATACTGCATTATATCACAGCGTTTACGATGTCAGATGAGGCATGGATTAACTTTAAAACTTATGGCTGGATTCCGATTATGTTGGTATTCGTCATCGCCCAGTTTGCCGTATTAAAAAAGCACCTCAACCCTGCGCTCACCGATAAAACCGTCAAATAATACTCATTTTATAATAGAGCCAATGCTATCTCTAAATGCCAATAGCGACAATCATTAATCGCAATTAGCTCGGGCGCATTAAGCAAAACACTTTAAATTAATCATAATTTTTATTAATCGAGGAAGTCTCATGTCCTTATTTGCCATTATTGGTCATGACGTGGCCAATAGCAGCGCACAACGTCAGATTACCCGCGCTGAACATGTCGAACGCTTGCAAGCTTTAGATCATGACAATCGACTGATTATCGCTGGTCCAACACCCATCGAGCATGGCAAAGGTGAGATGTCAGGCAGCTTAATTATTGCTGACTTTGACTCTGCAGAAGCAGCGCAAGCATGGGCAAACGATGAGCCTTACTTACGTGATGGCGTGTACAGTCACGTAGATATCAAACCCTTTATCCATACATTGCCAAAAGCGGATGACAGCGCAAGCGCATCAGCTAAAGTAGCAAAATCGTGATTCAGTGCCTATCTTCGTTAAAAAGTCGCTCTTATCGGCGTAGCATTGTTAGTATGATTTTTATGGCTACTGTTTCAGCACAGGCTGCGCCGACGGTGACAGCTATCGATGTGGCTGATCCAACACTCACGACACCCGTGCCAGCTCAACCAATATCGACCGCTCAACCAACAAAAAACTCAGTGATGAATATCAGCGATACATTAGCGGCGCAATTACAACCATCTGATAAGGCGTTATCCGATGCCAATCAGCAGCTATTAAGCCGTAATGCACAGTTGCAGCGCGAGTTGAATGACTTGCAAACTCAAGTAAATGTTTTGGTCTACGAGAGCAAAGGTCAGCTTTTTTTATACGGTGCATTCACTGTCTTAATTAGCTTGTTGGTTGGTATTTTTGTTTCTTGGCTGGTGTTTGTCCGCCGTGAACGCTGGTAACTAGTACCACGCGCTTTTTATTGATTTATCTTATGTGACTGTCTATGTCTAAATCCACGTTCGAATCAAAAGATACTGATACATCGTCGACATCCTCTAAAAACACTCAGTCACTAAGCATTCACTCATCAAATATCACCCCTGCCAAGATTGATTGGCAGATGGATGATACGGGTAATAAAGTGCCTGTATCGGGTGAGTTTGGTGATGTTTACTTCTCAAATGCTGATGGTTTAGCGGAATCGCGTCATGTATTTTTGGCGCACAATCAATTGCCTGAACGACTGACCAATCTTGCGCCAAATCAATGCTTTACGATTGCTGAATTGGGCTTTGGTACTGGACTGAATTTTCTCGCTACGTGGCAGCTATGGCGACAGCTGCGGGATATACACCCTCAATTAGCAACTGCAAAACTGCATTTTATTAGCACTGAAAAGTTCCCGATACCTCGTACCGACCTTACCCAAATACTTGCCTTATGGGGACAGCGCGCGCCTGAATTGACAACACTGATTGAGCTATTATTAGCGGCCTATCCGTCTCTTATCGCGGGCTGTCATCGTTTGAGCTTTTTTGATGATAATTTGACCGTTGATATATGGTTGGGTGACGCAGCTGAGAGCTTAGCCAAACTATCAAGTAACTCTTCTAGCTCGCATGTACCTTATGTTGACGCTTGGTTTTTAGATGGTTTTGCGCCCTCTTGCAATAGTACCTTGTGGGCGGATAGTATTTTTGCACAAATGCAGCGTTTATCACGCCCCAATACAACTGCCGCCACCTATAGCTGTGCCGGTATCGTCAAACGTGCGCTGCAAGATTGTGGCTTTCAGATTAAAAAAGTGAAAGGCTTTGGTCGTAAGAACGAAATGCTAACGGCGATCATGCTGGATACCATAAATTTAACTGACAATAATAATGGCAACAATAGTAAAGACACCAATAGTAAAGACATCACCTTTTACAATAATGCTAGCACCGCCGCGCCCGACAACGATAGCCAATCTGCCAAACCCACTGACAACCTGCCCGCCCATAGCATTGTCATTGGCGCTGGCGTTTCGGGGCTATTAACGGCTTGGTCATTGGCCAATCGTGGTATTCAAGTCACCTTGTTAGATAAATCAGCACCCTTGGCAGGCGCATCAGGCAACCCTCGTGCTCTGCTCGCTCCCAAGATGACGCCCATTCATCATGTCGATGAACATTTGCATACCATAGGCTATCTCTATAGCAGCAGGCTATATCGATGCTTAAATGTAGACGCTAAAAAATCAGGATTAGTGCCAATACTTGAACCAACGGGCGCTCTTGATCTGCTTATGAAAGCCAATATTGGCACAGAGCAAATCGCTGATTATCCCGATGAGATGGCCACCACACTATCCCATGAGCAGGCGCAAACTGTCAGCGGGTTAAAAACACAAGATTTATCAGAGAATTTGTATTTACCGCAGTCTGGCTTGGTCAATCCGCAAGCATTAAAAGATACTATCCTAATGCATCCACTCATCCACTTTCAGCAAGTAGACGTTAAGAGTATTAGCGAAACAGAAGAAAGTGTTTGTATCGAAGGCAATAATCAGGATAAGCAGACGATATCCATTAGCGCTGATAATGTGGTCATTTGCGCAGCTTTTGAGAGTCATCAACTGGACAAGCGTATTTTTGATTGTCGTAAAATTCGTGGTCAGCTTTCTTGGTTTACGCCCACAACCGAGCAGCTCACCATATTGCCCAAAATACCGCTTAAATACAGCGGTTACTGTGCGTTATTTACCGCGCAAACAGGCGATGCACAATTGAACGATGTTGTAGAACAGCAATCTCAGTTTTTATTAGGCGCAAGCTTTATACGCAATGATACCGACATAGATATTCGCACAGAAGAGCATCAGATTAGCCGAGACAAACTAGTGACTGCCATTCCCGAGATGGACTCGATTATTCCAACAGATATTAGTTTGTGGCAAGGACGGGCGGGGATTCGTACGCAAACGCCTGATTATCATCCTATCGTTGGAGCGTTAGCAGACAGTAAACGAACTTGGGTCATGAGTGCCATGGGAGCTAAGGGGTATGCCATTGCACCAATATGTGCTGAAGCGCTAACAGATATGATGTTAGGAGCATTTGCCCCCTTATCAACAGCGATGCTTGCGCGCCTGTCGCCAAATCGTACGCGTTTACAAACACCGCTTACTTGAGATTTTTAGTCAAAGGTTTAATCACTGCCTTCCATTCTAGATTTAACCGCACCAAAAAGTGATTTTCCAGTGTCAGAGTCTCGGGACTCTTGATGACCAATTTTAGTACTACTTTGAGTATCAGTCGTAATCATTGGTGCAGTTAAAGTGCGAATCTGTGCTTCGTCACGGGTGTTTTTTTGAATGGTCACTGCAGCAAATAAACTCATGGTAAATGCCATCATATAAAAGCCCTTTTCACTTAAGCTTAAACTTCCCGCATTCATCAACCCAATAGCGATTAGCGCAATGGACAATCCAAGAGCCGCCCAGCTGATTAGATAATACATATTGGTTGTTGGAATACCTTCACTACGATCACGCAGGGTTTTTTGCAAGCTAATTGCTGAATAAAGACCTAGCGCCAGCACCGCTATATAATAGCCTTTTTCATTTAATAACATACTCTGTGCATTCCATAAGCCAAGTAAATACGCTAGGACACCCACCAACATCACCGCCCAAGAAGTCCCGACATAAGCAGTAGTTGGTTTATAAGCGGCTAGCTGACTCTTAGTAATCGTGTCATTATTCATCATCTTCCTTAATTAGAAATAGGCAAGCACTTAGTCGTAAAAGATATATAGTGGTAAGATACATAATAGCGAGATAAACAGTAGCGAGATACAACTTTTATCGACCGCTATTTTGCCTTAACATAACACAAGCATGTTATATTGTAATCTAAAAACTTTTTTTTAATAAATAGCATTTTTTTAATAAATAGCATTTTTTATGACAGAGTCCCGACATGTCTTTTTTTACCTTACTCATTTTGCTTAGCCTAATTGTTATTGTGCCCATATTTTTTGTGATGAAAGAAAAGTCTAAGCACACACAGATTGCTTCTATACAGCGGCATCAAGAATACTTAGCTTCTGCGAATCTTGTCGCTACCCAGTCTAAAGCAGATATGGCGGTAAACAACGAGGTAAATCATGAGCGAGCTAATGGGCTCAGCACGATTAACTTTTCAGCTCGACATCCTTTTATCAAGCTACTTTATGACGAGCAAGTACCTAAGGTGTTTCGATCTGTGATGGATGATATTGGACAACAATATGAGTCTACCCATCATGAAGAAATCACTGAATCACAGCTATTTACTCTCAATAAACTCATCACCACACGTGTTCCAGAATTGATTGGCGACTACCTTAGCCTCGATAAACATTATGCCAAAACAGTCATTATTGATACCGACAAACAAAATACCAGCTATGACATGGTATTAGATCAATTAAACTCGATTTTAGACTTTTCTCAAAAGCTCAATATCCAAAGCCAAAGTGGCGTTGTAGACAAGCTACTTGCCAGCCGTCGATACTTAGATGACGTGTATAAAGAAAGCGGTATGGCAGCCGACAATCTAAAACTGAAATAATAATGCCTGTAAATAGTAAGCAAGAAATTGATAGTAATAGCAAATGACGGTCATATTTGACTGTGAGGGATAAATAAGTCTACGTCGTTCACTATATTTAAACAAAAACTCTGCCAATGGATAGCCGTATTATCATGAAAATCGATGCTCTTACAATTGCAAAATCAAAGCCCTATTTTCAGGCAATTTCTGCTATTTTTTTAAGTCTCTCACTATTGAGTGCTTGCCAAAAAACACCAGAGCCTGAGACAGATAACGAAACAATCTCTGAAGCGGCGGTACAAACCACACCCGTGACTAGCAATATTAATGTTGATACGACCGCTGATAATGGTGATGATATCGCAAATTCTGAAGTAAGCTCAGAACAAGATGTAAGCTTAACTAAGCTAGAAAATGACCTTGGTGCAACAGACTCGGTAGCAAACAATACTGCCATAGCACCAAATCCAGAACAAGCCATTAAAGGTGCGCAAATTACTGATGTCCGTTATAAAAATGCGGCTGGTGAATCACTCTCGGTCGTTTTTGAAACCTCAGCAGCAGGCGTACTCAACGCTATCATTAGCCTACCTAATAAACCAAAAATGACACTAAGTGCACCTGAAGGTCAAGGCAATAACCCGACTTATCGATCAAGCGATGGCAGCATCGAGCTGGTCAGTCATGCTGGTGGTGGTACTATCGACCTTGTCCAAAATAACAAAATTACTAGCTTTGATGCAGTCAGTGCCGAAGCAGAAGTCATCACTGAGTAATTGATTAAAAAATACAGCTTAGAACCTTTAAAAAGTTACATAAAAAAATCTCTTGAGCATTAAAAAGGCGGCAAATATTTATGATATTTGCCGCCTTTTTAATGCTATTAACTTTTCTCTAACCAAATCCAGTTACCTTGCCAAACAGACTGACCAGCCAACTGATTACTGCCCACAGTCCCCAACCAACCACTACAATAACGATCAATCCCAACAGATCAGGAATGTGCAAATACAGCCATGCAATGATAGGATTGTGCCAAAAAGCGCCAAAACGGCTACGCTGCTTATCTTCTAGCGATTGATGTAAAAATGGTCGATCCATATGCATCGTTTCAGTAATGCCATATTCATCGTGCAGATGCTCATGCACGATGCCTAAAGTCTTACGACTGGGGCGAATAAAAATATCGAGCAGCGTGCCAATACCCGGTACTATACCAACGACCATATCAATGAGTGCCAGTCTGACCGCAGGCGTCATTTTATGCGCTGGCACACCTAGCTGACGCCCTAATACAAAAGCATAGCTGGTTAAAGCCAGTCCTGCTAAATCTCCTGCCAGCGGAATCGTCGAAAGCGCCGCATCTGCACCCATGCCTTGTTTGGTAAAAGGCACACGTACCAGCGAATCCATCGTATTAGCAAACTTAGCCAATTTACGCTCGGTGGCGATCACTTGTTCGCGTGTTAATCCGTGCTCAGCTAACTTTGCTTGATAATCGATAACAGGTGCATTGGCATCAGAAGATTTTTTCGCTTTTGACTTTGAGAGCTTTTTGAAGTTATCCATTAAAAGTCGTCCATAGGCAAGCGATTGCGATGAGAGCAAAGACGTAACGCCCTACCCATATATTGGCTAAAAACGCCTGAAAACAGGCTCTTGCATTACGAGTAGCACAAGCGCTATTTTGCTTAGCAAACATCATTGCCACTAACGCCAAGCCAAATACTGGCGTCAGGCCTAAGCTTGTCGGTGCAAAGTAATGCCAAATGACCGCGCCCATGATAAGCAAAAACAATGTTTGTAGCAGCGAGATAATAATCACATCATAGCGACCAAATAATATCGCCGTTGATTTGACCCCAATTTTTAAATCATCTTCACGGTCAGCCATAGCATATTGGGTATCATAAGCCACAGTCCAACACATATAAGCGACAAATAACAGCCAACACCAAATATCAGGCGCGCCTTGTATCGCCACATACGCCATCGGTATCGCCCAACCAAAAGCCGCTGCTAAAAACACCTGCGGCAAATGGGTAAAACGCTTCATAAATGGATAAATGAATGCCAATAACACTGCGCCAAGCGACCAGTAAAATACGGCTATCGGCAAAAAGAACAGCAAACTGGCGCTGAGTAATACCAATACTAAAAAAGCAGCGATTGCTTCTTTAGCAGACAGACGCCCATCAGCTAATGGACGTCCTTTGGTGCGGGTCACATGACCATCGACCTTACGATCGGCAAAATCATTGATCGCGCAACCTGCCGCCCGCATAAAAATTGCGCCAAGCGCAAAAATCACCAACATCTTAAGACTTGGTAGACCCGCACTTGCACCTTGCTGTTGCGCTTGACCCATCGCCGCCAGCATTACGCCCCATAGCGTTGGCCATAATAATAGCTCAATACCTACTGGTTTATCAAAGCGCGTCAGCTGCAGGTAAGCTTGTAGTTTGTCGTTAAATGTCATGGCTTTTTATTATCATTAATAGAAGGTTTTTTTGTGCGTGTTTGCCTACTTTTTCGGCAGCTCTTATATGAAGTGCTATTACATTGAATTATTAATACATTGGCGAGCTACTGAATTTGCTGCCACAATTTGTTGGCCTCGATGAGCGACAGCTCAGGATATTGTTTGCGTAAGGCTTTAATGGCAGGGATTTTGTCTTTTTGTGCGGCTTGTTGACGCAAAAATGCCACATAATCTTCAGGACGACTGAACTCTTTTAAACGGGCTTCTAGCCTTAATATTCGGGTGCGCAACATGATATTTATTAATAATAATCCTGCACCCATGATCCAAATAATTAGCGTCGACATTCCCTGCTCCTAAATCCAATCACTCTTAATTTTACAAATATGGAGTTGCTAACTGCGCACTCTAAGCTCAATAACTGAGTTCAATAGCTAAGCACAGTCATTATCATAAAAAATGGCTATTAAACAAAATAACCATCAAAGCGTACGGCTTCGTTATGCCAGCTCTCACTTGGTTGTTGATGCGCAAGTAACGGCGCAAATTGTGGACGCTTAACGACCACGCGCCCCTGTGTGTTTGTGTTTTGTCCCTTTTGACGGACGACTGCTTGCGCACTTTGTAGCAACTGTTCTTCTTGTTCTAGCGTTGGGGGGCTAGCCAATTGGTGTAAGGCTTGCATGTGCTTGCCCACTTTAGCGCCTTTACCCGTTTTGCTATCTTGATAACTGTCTTCCGGAAACATCGGATCCAGATACACCACATCGACTGCTTTCATATCGATTTCTTTAGTATCATCTATCGCATCTGCTGCTAGAGTTGCAAAATAGCCAAGCGCATCGGTATTGATAATATAGAGACGACTCATCAGCTTTTGCCAATTTGCTAGCCCACTCATACGCTGCTGCTCTACTAACAATAACAATGCCATCAAGGGCTGTTGCTCGATCATAATGACCTGTGCGCCCGTACTGGCTAATATCAAACTGTCATGACCAAAGCCTGCTGTAGCATCGATAACCTGACTGTCAGATGTGATTTTGACTGCTTGTAATAATAACTCAGACTTACGCCCCGCACTCACCACACGGCGTTGCAGCTTATCCCATTCTGGTGCAACGCTTAACCCATCGCTCAGCCATGATAGCTTGTTTTTTTCATCCAACAACAAGATAGGTTGGGTAACTGTTTGGCTTAACTGCTGGCGACGTTTTTGACTAAGCTTATCGGTAAACAGCTCAAGGTGTAAAATAATGGGCAGCTGATGTGCGATTATCAACGCTTGTATATCTGCAACCTGACTATGCTGCGACTCGCTGACATAGTATAGTTGGCAGTTCATAATGTTACTACTCTCTTTGAACCCTTGGCGTGAAGCGGTCATCTCTACTTTCCTATTCGCGGCTTATAGACCCAATCCTACAATCGGCTCTAGCCTGCCATTTGATAACCAAAACCCCAAGCCGCTATTAATACAATGATGCCAGTAATAATGCGTAACCACGCAAAGATTTTAAAATCACGACGACTGACCCATTCTACTAGCAAACGGATACAGAGTAAGGCGACGATAAATGACACCACCGTACCTATACCTAATACCAGCCAATCCTCGCTATTGGTCAATACGTCATGATGCTTCAGCAAATCCAATAATGCCGCGCCCACGATGACTGGAATACCCAAAAAGAAAGAAAATTCAGCGGAAGCTTTACGTGAAACGCCGAGCCATAGCGCGCCGATAATTGTCGCGCCTGAGCGTGATGTTCCCGGTATCAATGCCAGACATTGCAGCAGACCAATCATCAACGCTGTTTTTAGACTGACGTCTTCTGCTTCTTGCGCAATAATCGTTTTAGGGCGATTTTCTACATAGAATATCAAGAAGCCACCGATAATCAGCATAATTGCCACGACGATGGGATTAAATAAATATGATTTAATCTCATCAGCGAAGGTGAAGCCAACGATCATCACCGGAATAGTCGCCACAATCAAGCTAAGTCCTAGCTGGCGTGGATTACTCATGCCTTCAGCTTTGCCTGTCAGCAGACCCATCAGCGCTTGCCATAGTCTGTCCCAGTAATCATAAATGACCGCTAAGATAGCGCCAAGCTGCACCACTACCACAAATAAATCGACTTTTTCTTTGGTCCAAAAGCCCATCAAATCCGCTGATAAAATCAAGTAGCCAGTGCTAGAGATGGGTAAAAATTCAGTGATACCTTCAACGATACCCATGATAACAGCTTGAATTAATAAAATGATATCCACGATGGCTTTCCTAAATATGGATCTATTGGCTAATAGTGTTTTAGAGTATTTTTATATTTTATATAGCGCTGATAATGGCTGGCATTAATATGATGGTTACGCCTTACCTTGTTCTTTAAGTGTTTTCCACGCTTGATTGCGCAGATACTTTGGTAAAGCTTGCGAGGCTTCTGTGCCTCCTGTCGTCATAAATTGAGCAATACCAAGCTGCCCTATCACAGTAGCATCAGGGTGAATATCTGCCTGAATGATCTGACCGTCATGTAATGTTAATAACGGCGCACCATTGCCAGCAATGGGAATATTAAGCACGGTCTGGCTGTCATAATCGAGCAACTGCTCGGTATCTTCGCCATTTTCCTGATTAACCGCCTGCATAAGGTTGTCTATTAGCACATATTGCCCAAAATACACTTGCTGCATACGCGCATCAAGGGCGCTATACACTTCGGTCACACCATATTTTTGATACGCCGCTTGCGCAATCGCTTGTAAGCTTGAGACTCCGACACAAGGAATATCATGGGCGACAGACAATGCTTGTACTACTGCCGTATTAATCCGTATGCCACTAAAGGCACCAGGACCACGGTTAAATATCAAGGCTTGTAAATCAGCAAGGTTGAGCTTAGCCTCGGACAAAGCGGCGTCAATCATTGGCAGAATTTGCTGGGTTTGCTGGCGTTTACCCGTCTCCGTATGACTCGATAGCACTTGACCACTGACATCTAAAATCGCGATCGAACACTGATCAAACACGGTATCCATTGCTAAAAACATCATAACCTCGACCTATTGACTTAGCATTATAAAACAGCGCCTATCATAGCATTTAGGATAGGCAAATTTTATTAATTTATAAATTTTCATACTTAATCCATCAATATTTATGGGAACATGACAGGCATAAAAAACCCCAAAGTGACTTGCACCTTGGGGTTTTCATTAAGAATTGAATACTATAGCAATCTAAGCATCTATCAATTAAAAACGGGTTTTAAACTTTTTTGGCGCTTGATTCTGCATTTCCTGCATTTGTTTTTGCATCTCTTCGGTGCTTGGCATGTTGTTTGGATCCAGACCCATCTGCTTAGCCATTTGTTGTGGATTCACATCCTTGACGCCGCCTTGCTGACCGCCGCCACCAAATAAAGGACCGCCACCGCCGCCACCTGCAGCACCGCCACCCATTAGCCCTTGCATCGACTTCATCATTTTACTGATGCCTTCAGGCTTAGAGATCATTTTCATCATTTTTGCCATTTGCTTGTGTTGTTTGAGCAAACGATTGACGTCTTGAATCTCACGTCCAGAACCTGCGGCAATACGGCGCTTACGGCTTGGATTAATTTTATCGGGATTTTTGCGCTCAAATGGCGTCATCGAATTAATCAACGCTTCCATCTCACGTACTTTTTCTTCTGGCTTAGCATCTTCGACCGCTTTTTGCATATCCGAGCCACCCATACCTGGCATCTTATCTAAGAAGCCTGCCATGCCGCCCATGCTTTTCATTTGTTGGAACTGGGTCAATAGATCCTCAAGGTCGAAATCACCGCCCTTTTGCATCTTTTTTGCCATTTTTTCGGCTTTATCACGGTCGATTTTTTGTTCAACTTCTTCGACCAAGCTCAGTACGTCACCCATACCAAGAATACGTTGAGCGATACGTTCAGGATGGAACAGCTCTAACGCGTCTAATTTTTCACCGCGACCTAAAAACTTAATTGGTTTGCCAGTAATCGCACGTACAGAAAGTGCCGCACCACCGCGCGCATCACCATCAGTTTTGGTTAAAATCACACCCGTTAATGGCAGCGCATCATTAAAGGCTTTGGCAGTATTTGCCGCATCCTGACCCGTCATCGCATCGACGACAAATAACGTTTCAGACGGATTGACCGCTGCAGTTAACGCCTTAATCTCAGCCATCATAGTCTCATCGATAGCCAGACGACCAGCGGTATCAATAATCAAAATATCTTGATATTGAATTTTAGCTTCTTCGATAGCACGCAGCGCGATGTCTATCGGGTTTTCGTCGCTACTTGAATTAACAAACTTGGCATTCACTTGACCTGCCACTTGCTCAAGCTGAGCAATCGCCGCTGGACGATAGACGTCAGCGGATACCAGCATGACTTTTTTCTTATGGCGCTCTTGTAAAAACTTCGCCAATTTACCAGCCGTGGTGGTTTTACCTGCCCCTTGCAAACCAGCCAGTAAATAAACAACTGGTGGCTTACCCGTCATCTCAAGCTGCTGATTGGCACTGCCCATCATTTCGGTCAGCTCGTCATGGACGATTTTGACAAAGGCTTGACCTGGTGCCAGCTCTTTGAGTACTTCTGCGCCAAGCGCTTGCTCTTTGACGCGCTTTACAAAGTCACGGGTGACGGGTAGCGCGACGTCGGCTTCTAGTAGCGCCATACGCACTTCACGCAGGGTATCTTTGATGTTGTCTTCGGTCAACTGCCCAGTACCGACGATATTGCGCAGGCTCGACGACAAGCGTTCTGTTAAGGTATCAAACATAAATAACTCTCAGTTAAAATAATTCTTGGTGAAAACAATATTTACTTAAAACAATACTTAGGTGAAACTGGCTTCAGCTTAAATGGCGGATAAATATTATTAGGGAATACTGTAAAGTATTTAATCGTATCTTCATAAAAACAATGATAAAAAATAGTCTATTATCAACACTATAGCACCAAGACGACGCCAAAATTATAATGATTTTGCAAATACAGCATTACCAAAGCTTAGCGCAGCGCTTTATGACTTATAGACAATCGCTTTATAAGCTAGGCATATGAGCGCTTATTCAAGCAAACTTGGCCAAGCATTTATAAGGAATAAGCAAGTTGGTGCTCAATTGGCACCCATTTTATGATAAATTGGACGATTATTCTAATCATTCCGATAATACCACTTTAGCATTAAATTGAGCGGCTATTTTACGCTCAGTATGAGATGAGGCATTATATCTGTGCACTTTGCATTCTTACTTGCTAGCCTAGCCTATATCTTAGTCAGCGCTTACCTTAGTTGGGCACTGACTCGGGATAAGCCTATCCATAAAGGCATCAGTTTGGGATTATTGATGGTCGGCATGCTCGCGCATGCGGCGCTACTTTATCCTTATGTTGTGACGCTTTACGGGCTAAATTTCAATCTTTTTAATATCATCAGCCTAATCAGCTTATTCTTTTTGTTCTTCTATTTTTTATTTTGCTTGTATCGCCCTATTATCAGTCTGGGCATACTGGCAGCGCCAACAGCATTGGTAGGGTTGACAATTGGCTATATTGGCCGTGCGCCTTATCAACCCATTACAAATATCAGTATTGGGCTTGAAGCTCATATATTACTATCACTTGCCGCCTATTGTGTGCTGCTGATGGCAGCGGTGCAAGCGCTATTTTTGCGCCTACAAATACGCGAACTCAAGCACCACTCTATTCATCGGTTTTGGGTCAATAAACTACCGTCACTACAAAGTATGGAGAGTCTATTATTCGATATGTTATTGGTCGGTTTTGTCCTGCTGAGTATCGCATTGGGCATTGGCTTTATCTATGTAGAGGATTTGATGGCACAGCATATTGTGCATAAGACTGTGTTTAGCCTGCTGTCTTGGTTATTGTTTGGGGCGCTACTGGTCGGTAACTGGCGTGCTGGATGGCGGGGCAAACGTGCCGCCAATATGACTATCTATGCTTTTCTCCTATTAGCCATTGGCTTTGTGGGCAGCAAGTTTGTGTTAGAGATGCTGATATAAAATCAGCGCTGCAATAGCAATAGGTCCAGAAAAAAGCCGTGAGTATTAATGAATAATACTCACGGCTTTTTTTAACCTTCTGTTAACCAGCACTTCTCAATTTGAACTCGCTCTAATTAAATGCTAATTAAAAACCACGGTTTTATTACCCGCTACAATCACGCGGTTTTGTACATGCCAGTTCACAGCGCGTGCCAAGACATTACGCTCGATATCACGACCAATAGCGCGCAGCTCCGTCACACCTTGACGGTGAGTGACTCGGTGTACATCTTGCTCAATGATAGGGCCTTGATCAAGCTCAGCGGTGACATAATGCGCGGTCGCGCCGATGAGTTTCACACCTTTATCATAAGCCTGACGATAAGGGTCAGCTCCCACAAATGCAGGCAAAAATGAATGGTGAATATTAATGACTTGCATCGGCCATCGCTTGACAAAATCAGACGATAATATCTGCATATAACGCGCCAACACTAGCAAATCATTGCCTGCCATTAGCGTATGAATCTGCTCTTCTGCCTCTGATTTATTGTCTTTGGTCACTGGCACATGATGGAAAGTAATACCGAAGTTCTCTACCGATTGGCGTAAGTCTTCGTGATTACTAACAACAGAGGTAATCTCGCAGTCAAGTAAACCTCGCTGATGCCGCCATAACAAATCCAACAATGCATGATCAAACTTTGATACTAAAATACCAACTTTCGTCTTAATCGCATTATCATGTAAACGCCAAGCCATATTATGGCGCTTGGCTACCGTATGCGCAAAACTGGCTTCAAAATTCTCAATAATCTCGCTCAATCCTGCTAAAGCAAACTCTAAACGCATAAAATATTGACCACCCTCATGAGCAGTTGAATACTGATCGAGAGTAATAATATTAGCACCATAGCGATGAATAAACTCAGATACCGCTTGCACAATACCGGCTTGATCGCGGCATTTAATCAATAGCGTGGCAGTATCGATTGCCGTCTTGTTAGACAGGTTACTAGATAGTTTATGAGATGAGTGTTTTACTGAAGTAATCGTTGCAGTGTCTGACATAGTGCGCCCAATCAAAAAATTAAACTTGCTACTGACTTTCAATACGGTCATTAGCATAGGAAACCGACTATTCTAATCGCTTTTACCTAACTTTGCTGACTGAGTTGGTTTTTTTTAGTTATTAAGATTCATAACGTAAAAACCCCCAACGCGAGGTTAGGGGTTCGTTCTAAAGCCTAAAGCAACTATCCAATAGTATAAGTATAGCTAGTTACATTGCCATTTGGTGAAGTGGCAGTAATCTTAACCTCATCCGTTGCCTGACAGTTTTTCAGCTTAAAGGTTGTAAAAGTACCCAAGTTATCACCCGGCATACCAGTTGCTAAGTTAGCAGGTACTTTAGTAACACCTGATAGGGTAGCCTCACAAGTATTATTTTTGCTTTCTACACTAATGTCGCCTATAGGTGGATTAGTAGTAAATACTTGTGAAGTTCCCGTACCGTTACTACCAATAGGAACTAAAAACTCTTCATTACCAACTTTTACAGTAACTCTTGATCTTGGATTAGCATCCAAAACCTCAATGAAAAATCCATTTGCGACACGTTCAATTGTAGCAGTTGGATTTGCAGAAGTTTGGTCAATTGCTGAACCAGTTATCGTTGTACCAGAAGGCATAGGATTTAAGTCGTAAAAACCACCGCTATTCACTCTAAATGATATGGATGTGTCACTACTAAAAATAGCTTGAGGTGTTCGAACTGTAAAATTACCACCTTGATCTAAACTTCCCACAGTGAAACGCGTATCGTTACCGTTAGACAGCAAAGTAACAGCTTGATAACGTACTACCGTATCTAAATCAGTGTTACAGCTATTTACTTTGTTGGGTGAAACGAACTCATTGATATACCTAGATTCGTACTGACGTTTTTTCAAATCAGACAATGATGGAAATTTTAAATTGATGTACTTATCAATATTATTTTCACATGCATTGCTTGCCCCAGTTGTCAGTGGATAAGTAAACTCACCAATCTGAAAATCTCCGCTTTCATTATCGTCACGGAATGTATCACCGATATTATGAACTAGTATATCAACACCTTCATCCCAAGCATTGTTTTCGTTCATATCGATGTAGTCTTTTTCACCTTCAGCAACTGCTAAAATACTTACGCGTCCATCACCTGGACGCGGGTTTTGCGTTGTAAAGGTGACATCACAGTTACCATCAACTGTGGCACAACTAGAGGTAACCTTGCCGCCTTCGGCAGTAAAGTTAATTACTGTGCCATCGGGCACTTTATTACCATTACGATCCACCATTCTTGCATTGATTTGAGTACTATCGCCATCATAAGACCAATCTAAAACGTTCTTCTCCCATGATAAACTAAGGCCCGTCTGAGTGACTCGTGAGCTGGCTACTGTTATGTTTTTTGACAAAGCATTTATTAATGGGTCATCTACTAAAGATACTTCAATCTCTACTGGCCCAGGCGTTGTACCAGGGAATATAGGCACAATAATCTGACCACTAGCATCAGTGGTTGCTACATAAGATTGCTGGTTTCTATTTGGTCCAAAAGTAAGACCAAGGGGTGATTTCTCTAAAGACACTCTGACTTGTTCATTTGCCAGGGTAGTAGATCCAGAGTACACCGTAAACTCAGCTTGTCCTGTAGAAGATGAGCCACTACCGCGAATACCTAGACTGATGTCATTAGAAGTATAGATAATTGATGTAGCTTCAGCAGAGGCAACAGTAACTGTCGTTGACTTAGTTTTATTACCTGTACGTGCAGACATACTAACTGGACCACTACATAGTGTGGTATCTAAATTAATGGCTTTAAAAACTGCTTTAATCATCCCTTCACTATCAGAGGTAACTTGTTCTGGTATTTGACCACAGCTACTATTGAGGTTTACTAAAACACCACTTAGTACATCACCTGCTTCATTAGTAACTTTTAGACTGATAGGCGTTTGGCCTCCTGAAGCCAAGCTACTGGACCCAACTGTTATTTCTGACAAAGTAACAGTTGTTGCCTGAACTGAGAAAGTTGTCTCCGTTGTAGCGGTTTTCTGCTTATAGGTTACATTCGCTGAGATAGTATATGCGCCTGAAACCTCTGCATTATTAGGTTTCAAAAATATTTGCGCTATACCTTCTGCATCTGTCAAAACTGCGCCTGATGTTGTTTGAGAAAGATTTATCCCTTCTGCATCAATATCGAAAACAACTTTCGCATTTATAATAGGGTTTTTAGCTTTATCAACAACCTTTATCTTGTAGTAGGCTCCTTCTAAGCTAATTGAGTTTATGATATTACTATCAGCATTAAAGAGTGCACCTTCTACAATATTGATTTCCCCAATAGCTTGTTCACCGTCACCTGTACCAGGCTGCTCTACACCCAAATCAGGCGCTGGCGCAATTGTATCTGTACCATCACCGCCACCACATCCTGCTAATGTTAAAGCCAGTGATAACGCTGTCAATTGAAACAACTTAGAAGAAAGTGGGCGTGAACTATATGACATGTTTTGGACTCCGCGTCAGCAGTAATTTATTCGAGCAAATAAACAAAAATCATTACACAGAATCATAATAGATTGGTAATGATACATAGATTTACATTAATACCCGTTGTATTAACAGATTGTATTAAATATATAACAGCAACTTTACTGACTTTTGTCATAACTTACAACTAAAAATTAATTTTTACTATTAAATAATCAACAACATAGCCAGTGAATTTCAGGGTATAATAGCCATCCTTTAGATCGACAATAATCATAAAAATATTTGAGTATTCATCACTTTTATGGTATAAATGTCGGCTTTAAAATTTTCTGAATTGGTACGCTTGTTATTTGCCTTTAGATAACAGCAATATCAACTCAACATTCATATAGTTTTGTTTGGTGCAAAGCTGCCGCTTGCTGTGTCCATGCCGCAAAAACGTGCAACTTGCCCAGACTGGTATGAGAAAAACTCATACCTCATAGATTAGGAGTTCGCCATGTCTCGAGTTTGCCAAGTGACTGGAAAGCGCCCTATGGTGGGTAATAATGTTTCGCACGCAAACAACAAAACCCGTCGTCGCTTTCTACCAAACCTTCATAACCATCGTTTTTGGGTAGAGTCTGAAAATCGTTTTGTACGTCTACGTGTGTCTACCAAAGGTATGCGCACTATTGACAAACTTGGTATCGATAAAGTGTTAGCAGATATGCGCGCACAAGGTCAAAAAGTATAAGTTAAGACTGGCAGCTTAATATCTCGATAATTTTCGTCGTTTAAGCTGCTTTTCTGCTACATCTTATGTAGCTACTTAATATTTTAGATCCGTACCTATCGTTTGAAGACCCCTCATTTACAGGAAAGCTATCATGAGAGATAAAATTAAATTAGTATCAACAGCTGGTACTGGGTATTACTACACCACTACTAAAAACAAACGCACTATGCCTGGCAAAATGGAAATGAAGAAATTCGATCCAAAAATTCGCCAGCACGTGATGTTTAAAGAAGCTAAAATCAAATAATTGCTATAATTTATAGAATATATTTTCATAAATACTTTCTATAAATAAGTTATTTGAAAAAAAGGGTATATCAATTGATATACCCTTTTTTATGCTTGCTACTTTTCATGATGATTATTTTAATTGACTACTAGCCAGCTTAACAGCAACTCATCACTAACTATAGTGCGTCGGCTCTTTGTCATAAACATGCGCATGCCATTGGCTCATCTGCTTTTCCATAATCCCCCCTGCCCCCCACACTTTCTCTCTAAGTTTAAAAATTGTATACTTTTCCTCAGTTTAGACATTCATTTTTGATCTTATAC